>CALCBL010000571.1 GCA_937897495.1 uncultured Burkholderiales bacterium | reverse complement strand
ACAACCATGGCCTGATTCAAGTCAGCAATCGCCCACGCTGGTTCACCGTCAAGGGTGGCTCACGCAATTATGTTGAGAAAATTGTGAGCGGCATTGCCGATAAGCGGTTGAACACGCCCGTCCAAATGATTGAGCGCGACGAAGACGGGGTGCGAGTGATGACGCAAGGCCATGCTGAACGCTTTGACGAAGTGGTGCTGTGTACGCACTCAGATCAAGCCTTGCGACTACTCAGAGCACCAAGCCAAGCAGAGGCGCAGCACTTGTCTGCCATCCGCTATCAAGACAATGTGGCGGTTTTGCACACCGATGAAAAAGTGTTGCCCAGCAGGCGCAAAGCATGGGCGGCATGGAATTATGTGCGCGCTGAAAATGAACAGCAAGAAAGCAGCAGAGTGTGCTTGCACTACCTCTTGAACAAATTACAACCCTTGCCTTATTCGCAAGCGGTTGTGGTGTCGCTCAACCCAACGCAAACGATCGACTCGAAAAAAATCATTCAAACCATCGACTACGCACATCCCGTGTTTGATTTGCCGGCCATTGATGCGCAACAGCACTTGCACCAGATACAAGGGCAACAACATACTTGGTATGCAGGTGCATGGTTGGGCTATGGCTTTCATGAAGATGGCTTGAAATCAGGCTTGTCGGTGGCCAGAGAGCTGCTCAAGAAGGTCAACGCATGAACACGGGCGGTGTGCTCTTGGGCCATGGGCAAGTTCGCCACGTACGCTTGCGGCCGGCGCGCCATGCCTTTGATTACAGCGCTTATTTTTTGATGCTGCCCATGAGGCATCTGCAGGCCTTAGCTCGCAGCCATTCAAAAAATGACAAGTCAAATCAAGCAGAATTGTCTATCAACAGATCAGGATTGTTGTCGTTTTTTGATACGGATCATGGTGATGGCCGCCAACCCGAAAGCGGTGGCGCCTTAGCCTGGATCGAAGAGCTGCTTGTCAGTGAAAACATCCATGATGCCAAGGGAGAAATTTGGCTTCAAACATTTCCCAGAGTGTTGGGCTACACCTTCAAGCCCGTCAGCTTTTGGTATTGCCATCGATCTGACAATACGCTGGCCGCCATACTGGCTGAGGTCCATAACACCTTTGGGGAGCGCCATTGCTATTTATTGCCAGAACCGAAATTTGGCCGCACGGAACACGCCCATAAGATTTTTCACGTCTCACCTTTTTGCGATGTCAAAGGTGAATATGAATTCAGGTTCATGCGCACGCTTCAAGCGGGCTCTGAGCGCGTCGTCGCGCGGGTTGACCATGGCGACGACAACGGCCCCTTGATTCAAACCAGCATCAGCGGCGTTTTGCTGCCGGCCACGCGCGCGGAAATTCGGCGTACTTTTTGGCGCTATCCCCTCTTCACATTTGCCGTGATGCTTCGCATTCACTGGCATGCCCTTTTACTTTGGCTTAAACGCGTGCCTTTCTTTTCCAAGCCAGAACCACCCTCTGAATTGGTTTCACGCGGACAAGCGTCTCCAACGATGATTTCCAAAAGCAGCTGAACATGAACACCAGCCCCTCAACCAGCACGCCATTAGAACTTCAATCTGCCCCCATGGCAGTTCGCAGAGTTTTGCAATTGCTTGAAAAAATGGAACATGGCACTTTGACGGTCCAGTTTCCAGACCGAAGCACCAAAGTATTTGGGAAATCTTCAACCCTTCACGCCGCCATCAGCCTGCAAAACTGGAACGTCTTCACGGCCAGCTTGAAGTCGGGTGACATTGGTTTTGCAGAGACTTACATTGCCGGTGATTGGAGCACGCCCTCATTGAGTGATTTGCTGCGGGTCATGATTCAAAACAGACGCGTGGTTGATGAGTTGATTTTTGGTACTTGGTGGGGTCGAATGGCCTACCGCATCAAACACTTGCTCAATCGCAATCACAAGGCCAACAGCCGAAAAAACATTCATGCGCATTACGATTTAGGCAACGCGTTTTATGAGCTTTGGTTAGATGGCACCATGAACTATTCCTCGGCTTTGTTTGAAGGTGATTACAGCCAAAGCATGGGCGATGCACAGCGCGCCAAGGTTCGCCGTGCACTGCGCATGACCGATGTGGGCGTGGGGTCGCGGGTGCTGGAAATTGGCTGTGGATGGGGTGCACTGGCCGAAATGGCCACACTGGATTTTGGTGCCAGTGTGACTGGCGTGACATTGTCAACCGAGCAGCTGGCATTTGCCAATGCGCGCATGAAGTGGAATGGCAAAGCTGAAAAAACAGACTTGCGCTTACAAGACTACCGCGACATTGATGACGGCCCATACGACGCCATTTGCTCCATTGAAATGATTGAAGCGGTTGGCAAAGAATTCTGGCCAACCTATTTCCAAACCGTGAGCCAACAATTGAAGCCCGGTGGCAAAGCTTGCATTCAAAGCATTGTGATTGACGATGCCCTGTTTGATCGCTATTTGAAATCGACAGACTTTATTCAACAGTACATTTTTCCTGGCGGGTGCTTGCCAAGCCCTTCAGAGTTCAGAAGACAAGCCCGCTTGGCAGGCTTAGAGGTGATCGATGAGCTGAAGTTTGGGCCGGATTACGCAGAAACTTTAAGGCGCTGGCGCCATGATTTCATGGCCCAAGAGGCGCAAGTTTTGACCTTAGGTTTTGACACCCAGTTTTTGCGTTTGTGGGAGTTCTATTTGGCTTATTGCGAGGCAGCATTTGATGAAGCCAACACGGATGTGATTCAGTTCACCTTACAGAAAAAACATTGACATGTTTGCTCTTCGCCCTCAGCGTTATTTTTCAGGTGGCATTGCGTTGCTCGCATGCCACTTGGCTTTGAACTTGGTGCATGCCTCGCCAGCCTTGCTACCCGGGGTTCAGCCCTTGCCCCAGCAACGCTTGAGCATTTGGGGCTTTGACATTTATGACGCGCGACTTTGGGTGCGTCCCGGCTTTTCCATGGCAAGCTATTCAGCGCATGCCTTCGTGTTGGAGTTGTCTTACTTAAGAAGCCTGGAGGGCTCGGCCATTTCAAAAAGGTCCATTGATGAAATGCGCAAAGTAGGCGCCTTCTCGCGCGATCAAGAAAATAATTGGCTGAAAGCCATGTTAGATATTTTCCCCAATGTTCAAAAAGGTGACCGACTGCAGGCGGTCTATGGCCCAACGACAGGCACTGAATTTTTATTGAACGACAAAGTGATTGGCCGCATTCAAGATCCTTTGTTTGCGCAACTGTTCTTTGGAATCTGGTTGCACGAATCAACGACGGCGCCTGCTCTGCGGCAAGCTTGGTTGAAGGGCCTATGAGCGCGCCGCCCCTCATCACGCACAAGCAAAGCATGGGCTATGGCTTGTTGGCATTGCCCTTGGCTTTTGTGGCCTTGCCCATGTACGTGAATTTGCCGCATTTCTATGCCACTCAGTTTGCCGTGCCTTTGACAAGTTTAGGGGCCGTGTTGCTGTTCAGTCGTTTGATAGACGCCTTGGTCGACCCCATGCTAGGCCGTTTGAGCGACGCGCTTTACTTGCGCTCGTCTTTGAGTGTGTTGGGCGTGGCCTTGGCCTATGCGATCGGCTTGTTGTTGTCATTTGCCGCGCTTTTTTTCCCACCCACTTTTACAGCCCCGTTTGACTATGTGATTTGGGTGGGCGTGTGGGTGACTTTGTGCCACCTAAGCTATAGCGGTATCAGCATTCTTCATCAAGCTTGGGCCTCAAGGTTGGGCGGCGGCGCAAGCCAGCAAAGCCGGGTTGTTGCATGGCGCGAGGGGGCGGGCTTGGTGGGAGTGGTCATCGCATCCGCTTTGCCTGTGATGGCCGGTTGGCTCTCAACCACTGCTTTCTTAGGTCTGATGTTGTTCTTGGGTCTGGTCGTTTGGTCCCGTGTGCTGCTTCAAACACGGATTCAGAAAGACGGCGATACTGAGTTGACGGACAAAGACAATTACTTGCCACTGAAGCAAATCAGTTTTCGCAAACTGCTTTGGGTGTTCTTGTTAAATGGCATTGCCAGTGCTGTACCTGCGGGGCTGGTGATGTTTTTTATTGAAGATCAAATTCAGGCATCGGCTGCCATGTCGCCTTTGTTTTTAGGCGTGTACTTTTTGTCAGGCGCGCTTTCCTTGCCCTTGTGGCTCAAGCTTGTTCGTGCGCATGGTTTAGCCAAGTCGTGGTTGATTGGAATGGCTTTGGCCATCATGAGTTTTGGCAGCGTTGTTTTTTTAGGCCCTGGCGACGAAATCGCTTTTTTGGCGATTTGCCTGGCATCGGGTATTGCCTTGGGCGCAGACTTGGTGGTGCCTGCTGCTTTGCTCAACCGAGTGATTGACCAACTGGGACATCGCGGCAGCGCAGAAGGGCTTTATTTGGGCTGGTGGAATTTGGCCAGTAAATTGAACTTGGCATTGGCCGCAGGCCTTTGCTTGCCCCTGCTTTCCTATTGGGGTTACTCGCCAGGCACTCAAACTGCAGAAGGTTTGAGGGCTTTGTCTTTGGCGTATGGCGTGTTGCCATGTGTGCTGAAACTCTTGGCGCTGGCCGTGTTATTTGTGTTTTGGATTCAACCGTCGGCGCAGCAGCCGGCAACGAGGAGTGATCGATGAACAGACGTCTGTGGTTACAAAATATGACGCAGGGTTTGACTGCGCCTTTTCTTGCTCGCGCAAGCACAGTTAGCCTGGCGGCTGGAAGCGCGCTGGCTTTATCGGCATGTGCGGGCCCTCAAATTTCTGACTATGCAGCACAAACCCCTGCTTTAGATTTGCGCACGTACTTCAACGGCATGGTGGACGCATGGGGTCTTTTTACCGATCGAAGCGGCCGCGTGGTCAAAAGATTCACGGTGGTCATGGACTGCAAGTGGCAAGGTGACGAAGGCGTGTTGGATGAAGCCTTTACGTATTCCGACGGCACAAAAGAGCGCAGGATCTGGCGCTTGAAGGCCCTGCCCAATGGCAGATACGAAGGCCGCGCAGACGATGTGGTGGGCATGGCTTTTGGCCAAACAAAAGGCAACGCGTTTCAATGGCAATACACCTTGGCCTTGCCCGTTGATGGATCGGTTTGGCATGTTCAATTTGACGATTGGATGTATTTGATGGACGACCGCGTGATGTTGAACAAAGCGGTGATGAGCAAGTTGGGTGTTACTTTGGGCGAAGTCACTTTGTCTTTCACTCGGCGCGAGCCCCTTGCCGCTGGAGGCAAGCCATGAGCCTTCAGGCTGCCAAAATGACACCGCCTGTCGACAGCCCCGCCGCGTCACGGGTACCTACCAAACGCAGATGGGGCGCACCCATGAATCAGCCGATTCAGAATTGGCAAGGTCGCCGCGTTTGGTTGGTCGGTGCTTCCAGCGGCATTGGTTTGGCTTGTGCAAAAGCAATGCAAGCGGCAGGTGCGCATGTGCATGTTTCGGCTCGCGATTTGGGGACCTTGTCCGAGTGGGCCGCAGCCTGCAGGGCAGAAGGCCTGCCCGTTGAGCTCATGTCATTGGACGTGACCGATGCCCTGCAAGTGAAATATGTGGCCCGGCAAGTTGCTGCAGGTGGCCCTTTGGATTTCGTTTTGTATTGTGCCGGACACTACCGTGCACAGCGAGCAACTGAATTTGATTTGAATGACATGCTCAGGCATCAAGATGTGAATTACAACGGCTTGCTGCGTGTTTTAGACGCTGTGTTACCTGTCTTTTTGCAGCAAGGCCACGGCCACATCAGCCTGGTGAGCAGCGTGGCGGGTTGGCGCGGTTTGCCAAATGGGCTGGCTTATGGACCCACCAAGGCTGCCATGACGCATCTGGCCGAAACCTTGTACATGGATTTGCAAGACAAAGGCATTGGGGTGAGCGTGGTCAACCCAGGTTTTGTGGCCACCCCCTTGACGGCACAAAACAATTTTCAAATGCCCGCTCTGATTTCGCCGGAAGAAGCGGCGAAAGCCATGTTGGCAGGTTGGGCAGAAGGCTTGTTTGACATTCATTTCCCCAAGCGATTTACAAGCTGGTTGAAGCTCATGCGTTTGTTGCCCTATCGCGTTTACTTTGCGTTGGTTCGACGGTTTACCGGACTCTGATCATGGACCAGCGCCAAACATTTGCACAAATAGCCCAGCTCTTTGAAGAACTCCAACCGCAGAGTGTGGCGCAACTGAAAAACTTTTACAGTCCAACGGCGCAATTCAAAGACCCCTTCAACCAGGTACAGGGCATCGACGCCATTGAGCAGATTTTTCTGCACATGTACGCGTCCCTAGAAAACCCGCGCTTTGTCATCACGGCGCAGGTGGTCGATGGCCATCAAGCTTTCATGACCTGGGATTTCAAATTTCGATTCAAACGGTTTGACACCATCACTGAGCAAGTGGTGAAGGGCACCACGCACTTGGTGTTGGATGATCAATTGCGCATCACCTTGCACCGCGACTATTGGGATGCCGCTGAGGAGCTTTACGAAAAGCTGCCCTGGGTGGGCAGCCTCATGCGCTGGCTTAAAAAGCGCGCCAATAGCAACTGATTACTTGGGCAGGCTGTCAATGAAGCTTTGACGTTGCATGAGTTTTTCGTGCAGTTTGTCAAGGTTGGGGTACGCGTTGCGCCACTGAATGCTGGAGAAACGGAAGTCCAAATAACCCAGCGCGCAACCAACCGCAATGTCTGACAACGTCAGGTGGGCACCTGAACAGAATGGCTTTTCTGCCAAGCCTTGCGACATGGCGCGCAGAGCCTTGTCTATTTTGTCAAGCTGCCGGTCAATCCATGGCTGACTGCGCTGCTCAGGGGGCCGGTGTGCCCATCCGGCTTCCATGCGAGCCAATATGGCGGCATCAAGTAGCCCATCGGCCAAGGCCTCCCACGTTTTCACTTCTGCGCGTTCGCGGCCATTGCTTGGAATTAACTTGCCCACAGGAGACAAGGTATCCAGATATTCCACAATCACGCGAGAGTCAAAAACAGCCTCACCGCCCTCAAGCACCAAACAAGGCACCTTGCCTAGCGGGTTGGAGGCGTGAATGGTGGTTGTGGCTGACCAAACATCTTCGGCCACCATGCGGTACTCGAGTTTTTTTTCTGCCATCACGATGCAGACTTTGCGGACATAGGGGCTGGTAGGTGAACCGATCAATTTCATGGTTTGTTCTTGTCAAAAAGAGTCAAAAAGCAGGGTTTACAGTGAAGCATTCTAGAGGAATCCAAAGGGGGTTTCCTTGTAAGGGCTAGAACTTACAATGGGAGCATGACATCATCTCCCATCTCCGCCCTTTCTCCGTTGGACGGTCGTTACGCCAACAAACTCAATGCCTTGCGACCTCTCATGAGCGAGCAGGGCTACATGCATCGCCGTGTGCAAGTTGAGATTGCATGGTTCATGGCCATGTCGGATGCTGGCTTTGCAGAGTTCAAGCCCTTGTCTTTGGGTGCTAGGCGCTACTTGACTGGTTTGGTCGCGCACTTTTCTGAGCAAGATGCATTGGCCATCAAGGACATTGAGAAGACCACCAACCATGATGTGAAAGCGGTTGAATATTGGCTCAAATCCAAATTCAAAGATCGCCCAGAGCTAGAGCAAGCCTCAGAGTTTGTGCACTTTGCTTGTACCAGCGAAGACATCAACAACACCAGCCATGCCTTGCAACTCAAAGGCGCCAGGCACAAAGTCATCTTGCCTGCGCTTGATGAACTGATTGATCAATTGAGAAGCATGGCGCATGCCTATGCGGCGGTGCCCATGTTGAGCCGAACGCACGGTCAGACCGCGAGCCCCACAACGGTTGGCAAGGAGTTCGCCAATGTGGTGGTCCGATTGCGCAACACGCGCGAGAAAATTGCGGCTGTGCCACTCAAGGCCAAAATGAATGGCGCTGTCGGCAATTACAACGCACACCTTGCTGCTTGGCCCGAATTTGATTGGGAGGCCTTTTCCAAATCTGTTGTCGAAATGCCAGAGCATACAGAGGCAGGTGCATCCGCAGAACACTGGGGTTTGGGTTTGTCGTTTCAAGCTTACAGCATTCAAATTGAGCCGCATGATTACATGGCCGAGTTGTTTGACGCCATTGCGCGCACCAACACCATCTTGATTGATTTGTCTCGCGACATTTGGGGTTATGTGAGCTTGGGTTATTTCAAGCAAAGCTTGAAAGCCGGTGAAATCGGCTCGTCCACCATGCCCCACAAGGTCAACCCCATCGACTTTGAAAATGCAGAAGGCAATTTGGGATTGGCCAACGCCCTGCTCAAGCACTTGTCAGAAAAATTACCAGTCAGTCGATGGCAACGCGACCTCTCCGACTCTACCGTCCTGCGCAACATGGGTGTTGCATTGGGTTACACCGCATTGGCTTATGCATCACTCATGACGGGCCTGAAAAAACTGGAGTTGAACGAAGAAGCCTTGGCGCAAGATTTGGAAGCTTCATGGGAGGTCTTGGCAGAGCCTATTCAAACAGTCATGCGTCGCTATGGTGTGCAGGGCGCTTACGAGAAATTGAAAGAAGTGACGCGCGGAAAAACCGTCACAGCTGAAGCATTGCACCAACTCATTCGCCAACTTGAAATACCGCAAGCAGAAAAAGATCGACTCTTGGCCATGACGCCTGGCAGCTACATTGGCAAAGCCATTGAGCTGGCCCGACGCGTTTAATTCGCCCTCATCGAGCTCACATTCAATGGCCCTCAAGTCTACGATCTACAAAGTCAATCTTTCAATAGCCGACATTGACAACAGCTACTATGCTGACCATGCCCTGACCCTCGCGCGCCACCCCAGCGAAACCGACGAACGCATGATGATCCGTCTGTTGGCGCTGGCCCTCAATGCCTTCAAACTGCAAGCCGATTTAAATGGCGATGGCGTGTTGGCGTTTGGCTCGGGCTTGTCCGATCCCGATGATCCCGATTTGTCTTTGCGAGACTTTACGGGGCGAACGCGCTTGTGGGTGGAAGTCGGTCAGCCCGAAGACAAACCCTTGAACAAGGCTTGTCAAAAAGCCGATGCCGTCATGGTCTATTGCTTTAACCATGCCGCTGAAGTTTGGTGGCGCGGTATTGAAAACAAGCTCACGCGCATGGAAAAACTGCAGGTGTGGCGCGTGCCGACAGAAGCCAGCCAGGCCTTGGCCAAGTTGGCAGAGCGCAGCATGCAATTGCAAGCAACGGTGCAAGAGGGCGCCCTGACCTTGAGCAATTCAAAAGACAGCGTGCACCTTGAAGTGTTGCGCTGGAAGTAATTCAGTTGGCAAACTTGAGCGGCACTTGCGCTTCTGCCGCAGCACGTGACAAGCTGCGATCTTCAGCGGCGCGCTCTGCATAGCGATTGAATCGCCATGAGGTGCCATCTACCGTGATGCGCCGCCAAACAGATCTTTTTTCCCCGGCACTCATTTCTGTCCAGTACTGAACTTCTTCAAAAGTACGGCCACATCCTTTGCATTCGGGGTCGCCTTGTGACGTAGAGCAAATGGCAATGCAAGGTGTATCGGGCGTGCTGGCATACCAAGTTTGCCAAGCCTCTGCCGCCGCGAGCGGCAATGTGAATTCGTCGGCTTCATCTTCTTTGAAAAAAATCATCAAGGCATAAACCTCCGCGAGTGCTCTGAGCTCTCGCGGCAGCGTGACGCCGTCTGGGGAGGGATTTTTTTTGCGCCAGTAATTGATGGCCGCTTCGATGTCGGTGATGTGGATGCCAGCCATAGGTACTTTGAAGGGGGATCGCGATCATAGCGGTTTGTGAAAGGCGTTTTTCTCAGAGTGATGCTGCAAGCGCTTGCAAGCACCCAAAGAGACTTGCGACTTTAAGATCTGCACATGATTACTTATTTGGTATTCATAAAAAGAATTTTATATGTACGCAAACACTCCAAACACACACACCATCAACTCAGACCTAGGGTCATTCGTTTCTTGGCGTACCACAGACTTTGCCTCATTAGAGGGGCCACATTTTGTCATTTGGGGCTTGGTAGAGCTTGGCTTGGTTCCTCAAGCCCAACTCGATTTCCAGGCCCTGTTTGTCAAAGAAGTGTTCACTGAGGGGGATCAAGCCAGCGACATTTTGACGCCAGCCATCACCCCCTCAGAGAGGCCCATCCATTTGGTCGGGGTCTTGGCACCATCAGACGTTTTGATCATCGACTATTTTTAAATGAACAAAGGAAAAACAAATGCAAGAATGCAGTATCGAACTCACACGCCAAGTTCAAGGTGGCGGATTTTGGGATTTTTTGAAATTTGAATCAGGCACCTCAAATGGTGCGAGAGAAGACGGCAATGCTTTGGGCGCAGGTTGTGGCACCGTTAAAAGTGATGCCTACGTGCCCGACATGATGTTTGGCATCGATGTGTCGCAAGCTTGCTTTCAGCATGACCAAAGCTATTCAACGTGTGGTTTCAGCAGGCTCACCGCCGATACCAACCTGTCCAACAACATCCTCAATGACTGCAAGGCACAAGGTGGCAACGCTTTGACTTGCAATGTCATTGCGGGTGTTTACGGCGTCGGCGTTGCCTTGTTTGGTGCCAGCGCTTTCAACCAAGCGCAGGCGCAAAGTTGTTATTGAGCCAAGGCATGTACCAAGAACAACAAGTCAATCGCTTGCACACATACCTCAAACTGTTTGGGTCTTTGGTGTTGGTGTTTGGCTGGTTGTTCTTTTCAGGGTGCGCTACAGATTTTTTTGTGGACAAGGGTCATGTCGATGGGGTTAGCGGTATTTCTTTTGAAATCAAGCCGCCCTATTTGAATGAAAAAAAAGCGTTCAATTTGAGAGCCGAGAATTTGAGTCCATGGCAACTTCAGCAAATTTCAGATGCAATGCCTTTCATTGCAGCTTTCACAAATGCTCAGCTTGGCAATGCCGTTTCATCCGCCTTGTTACCGACCTCTGAAACCAAAGTCAGAAGCATTCGAAACATCCAAAACTTAAATTCAGACACCTTCTTGGCTGTGAAAACCATTCAAAACTGGCAGATCACAGCGCAACACATCCAATTCAACATCGATTACTTTTACACAGGGCAAGACGGTCACTTTGTGTTCTACAGAGACAACTATATTTTTAAATCAAACAAGCAAAAGTGGGTATTTGAAAAACATGCCAAGACAGAGCCAGAGGGGGTTTTGGTCTGTGAAAAAAGCCCTCAAGGCTGGCGTGTTTGTGAGCCACTCAATCGGGCAAAGGATCATTAACTTGTAGCCTTCAGCGTTCTCTTTCTAACATTTGCTCTCTGAAAATGCTTTGTGCAAATCGCAGCCGAGCGTCCACGATGGACGCTTCAATGTGATCTCCCATTTGAGCAGGCCCTCTTCTTGAGGCATCTTGAGCCGCCCTGAATCTGTCTACCGCTGCACCAAAATCCATGCGCGCAATTTGCACTTCCCCTTCAGCGCGCAAGGATGCCAAAGGCCGACCTTGAGCAGCCAATGCGGTGGCTAGTACCTGCCAGGCCTGGGCATCTTGAGGATTTTGCAAAACCAAAGCTTGAAGTGCCGCAATGCTGTTGGCCAATAGCTGTGCAGTCTCTACCGAGCTTGAAGTTGCATGCAAGCGAGCACTTGCCTGCGCCAAAGCAATCAGTTCTGGGCGAGGCCATTGGCGATTAGCCAGGCTGGCTGTTGCACTTAGGGCGCGCAGCGCAGCGCGCATGTCATCTTCTTTGAAGGCCAATTCTGATTCGAACAAACGAATCAAACGCAGCGCAGTGGCGTGATCACCCGCAGCTTGTTGCATGCGAGGTATCAAAGCGCGGGCTTGCTTCATATCCCGCAATTGCATCCAAGACAAAGCGGCACCGTACAAAACGCCCATGCGCTTCGTTAGCACTTGCTTGTCGATGTGCGTGTCGGCTGCCTCATTGGCCCATGCGCGAAGTGCATCAACGCCTGGCTGTGCCAACACGCGAGCCCTAGAAGACATCATGGCTTGAATCAGATCACTTTCCAAATTGGCTGGACGCGGTGTTTGCAGCTGTTGACGCGACTGCATGTCGGCCATGCGTTCGCTGCTTAAGGGGTGGCTTCGCAAATAAGGAAAAGAGCCGCTGTCGTTCAAACCAGCGGCCTGCTGCAACTTACCAAACATGGTGACAAAACCGAGCGTGTCAAAGCCAGCTTCAGACATCACGCCATACCCAATTCGATCGGCTTCCCGTTCCATGTCACGCGAAAAGTTCAGCTGCGATTGTGCAGCCATGGCTTGACCGCCCACAATCATGGCCTGCGCGCCTTGTGCACTTTTGCTGGCGGCCAACATGCCCAAGATCATGGCGCCAATCAGCCAAGGGGTCATGCGCGCTTGATCACCCATGGACCGAGAGATGTGTCTTTGCGTCACGTGGCTAAGCTCATGGGCCATGACGGAAGCCAACTCATCGCGCGTGGTGACGACACTGATCAGCCCTAAGTGAATGCCCAAGTAGCCACCCGGCAAGGCAAATGCGTTGACCGATCGATCGCGCCCTATCAAAACTCTCCAAGCGAAGCGCTCTTGTAATTCGGGCGACAACTCGCCTCGCGCTTGAGCGCCCTTGACAAGCGGCTGCCAGATATTTTGCAAATACTCATCTAAGACCGGATCTTCCAGATAATCCGGATCCCTGAACAACTCGCGCGCTATGCGGTCGCCTAATTTGCGTTCTGCGCTTAAAGTGATGTCTGCGCCATCGCCCAATGCGGGAAGGCCTCCTGTTGTTGCCGATGTAGGCAGCTGAGAAGATACCGGCGTGATCCAAAGGGAGATGGCCAACAATGCCAGCAGGGGCTTAGATTTTGGGTGCGCAAGCTTCAAAGTATTGATACCAACAAGGATGGGGAATCCGAAAACCGTATCATGCTAGAACTCCGTCAATTTTTTGTAAATGGTTTTACCAATTTTTCAGCCCATTGCCATGCCTCATTCTCTGCCAAATTCAACCTCACCCTTGACTCATTTTGACGCTCAAGGTCAAGCCCATATGGTGGATGTCGGTGCTAAAGCCGCTACGCATCGTGTGGCCGTAGCGACTGGCCGAATCCAAATGTTGCCTAGTACATTGGCATTGGTGCAGGCTGGGACTGCCAAAAAGGGGGATGTTTTAGGCATCGCCCGAATTGCTGGCATTCAGGGTGCCAAGCGAACCGCTGACTTGATTCCTTTGTGCCACCCTTTGGCGCTCACACGTGTTGCCGTTGAGTTTGAAGTTTTGTCAGAAGGAAGCATTCCGACCATCGTCTGCAATGCGACCGCAGAAACAGTTGGGCCGACAGGTGTGGAAATGGAAGCCCTGACCGCAGTGCAAGTGGCCTTGCTGACCATTTATGACATGTGCAAAGCCGCCGACCGCGGCATGACAATCACGGATGTGAAGCTTTTAGAAAAACAAGGCGGTAAGTCGGGGCATTGGGTGGCTGAAAACAAAGCGATTTAGTCAGCCGTAATTTTTCGCTCACGCACCAGCTTTCCCCACTTGTCTGACTCCTTCTGCATGAAGGCGGTGAGTTCTGCACGGGAAGAAGGGGCGCCAGACAGGCCAAGCTTGGTGAGTGCGTCTTTGGTGCTCTGGTCGTTGAGCACTTTGACAATTTCTGCATTCCATTTGTCCAAAATGGCCGAAGGCACTTTGGCAGAGGCAAGGAACGCATACCAGTTCAGCGCTTCAAATCCAGGAAAGCCAGACTCAGCCACAGTGGGCACATTGGACAGATAGCTTGGGCGAGTGAGGCCAGTGGTTGCAATGGCCACCAACTTGCCAGACTCGACGTGCGGAATGGACGTGGGCGGTGCAGAAAAATAACCTGTGAAGCGATTGGCCAACAGGTCTTGCATGGCCGGGGCGCCGCCCTTGTAAGGGACATGCAGCATCTCGGTGTTGGTGCGAATGGCAAACAATTCGCCAGTGAGATGCGATGCGGATCCCGCGCCGGTTGAGGCAAAAGAAACCGTGTCAGGGGCTTTTTTGGCCATTGCGACAAAGTCGGCCAGATTTTTGATGCCTGATTCTTTGTTGACCACCAGCATGTTGGGGAAGTTCACGCCGCCCGAGATGGGCGCCAAGTCTTTGAAGGGCTCGAAGCCTACTTTCATCATGTGCGGGGCAATGGTCATGGGGCCAATCGAGCCCAGCAAAATGACAGAACCATCGGCCACACCGTTGGCCACTTGCTGGTGAACGATGTTGCCGCCAGCACCTGCTTTGTTTTCAACAATGACGTTTTGACCGATGTTTTCTGTGAGCTTTTTGGCAATCAAACGGGCGGCCGCATCGGCTGCACCACCTG
>CALCBL010000570.1 GCA_937897495.1 uncultured Burkholderiales bacterium | reverse complement strand
GAAGGCTTCCAACCTTCTGAATTGACCAGGGTCGGCAAATATTGGCTGGCTGATAAATCAAAATTTTCCAGAATGCCTAAAGACTGAGCAACAGCAATACCACCAGATGAGGGTGGGCCCATGCCACACACCCAATAATTGCGATAAGTGGTGCAAACAGGCTCTCTCTTAATGGCTTTGTAATTCGCGAGGTCGCTCAACTCGGTTAATCCAGGCGTGATAGCAACTGGATTGACGCCGCCAGAGCTTGTCACTTTAATTTTATTGACAATAGATTGGGCAATGGGGCCCGTATAAAAAGCATTGGCGCCGCCCTTTGCAATTGAACTTAGCGTTTGAGCGTAATCGGGGTTCTTGATGATGGTGCCAAGTGCTTTAGGCGATGAGTCTGCATTGAGAAAATAAGCTGCGGCATCTGGGTCACGCAGCAAATCGTTTTTAGCGCCTGCAATGGCATCTGCCATGCGGCCACTGATTCCAAAACCATTGCTTGCCAATTGAATAGCCGGATCAAAAAGCGTATCCCAAGACTTTTGACCATGGTCTTGATGGATGAGCTCCAACATCTTCACGGCGCCAGGGGTGCCAATTGATCGACCACTGGCCCGAGTGCTTGCAAAAGACGAACTTAAAGTGGGCAGTGGGTTGGTTTGATTGGTGTCACTGATATAGCGCAAGTAGTTTTCAGTGGCCGCAGCAGGTGCTGTTTCACGGCCGTCGTATGAAAGAACTTGCTTTGTACTGGCTTTGTAATAAAGCGTAAAAGCGCCGCCACCTAAACCAGAAGACTGCGGCTCTACCAAGCCCAAAACCATTTGGACAGCCACGGCAGCATCGGCGGCAGTACCACCAGCACTGAGAACCTCGCAACCGGCTTGAGTTGCGCGAGGGTTGGCAGTCACAGCCATGTAAGTGGCACTGCTTACAGCCTTGTTACCAAGTTTGTACCCTGATGACTTCTCGGGAATTGCGGGGTCTCCAGGCAAGCCTGAACCCACAGAAACACCCCCATTGCTGGTGTTTTGCAAACAAGCTTTCAACTCAGGACCATCGCCGCCACAAGCGGAGAGAATCAGTGACGAAAAGCTTAATAGAAAGACAATGCGCAAGCGCTGAAACTTGCCCTTAATTGGATTCTTCATGGTCAACCCTTGAAATATATTTGTCATTCAATATACGCCTCATGGCCCATGAGGCACAAGCTAGGGTAAACATTGACGGTAAGTGGCCGCGGTATGCGTGGCTGGTAGTTTGTCGCTTCCAAACAGTTTTTTCCGAAAGCTGCCAGGGGCGTATTCGGTTTTATAAGCGCCACGCTCTTGCAAACAAGGCACCACTTCTTTGATAAAGTCATCGAAGCATTCAGGCACAACAGTTCTTGACAAATTGAAGCCATCAACGCCAGCTTGGTCACGCCAGTCGATCATCTGCTGCGCAATGGTTTGTGCTGAGCCTACCCAAGGCGCTTGGCGACTCCCAAGAATCATTTGTGAAAGTAGTTTGCGCCGTGTCCACTGAGGTCCTGCAGAGCGGGTCATGGCCTCCACATTAGAAACAATGGCTTGGCTTTTGCCAGTTTCAATGGGCTCGTCTATGTCGTATTTTGAAAAATCAATGCCCATTGAAGCGGCCGCATGAACCAAGGCGCCTTCCGAGCTGGCATAGCGTTTGTATTCTTCAAACTTCTCTTGCGCTTGGGCATCCGTAGGTGCTGTGATGATGGTGGCGCCCATCCACACTTGAATATCTGATGCAGCACGTCCCTGTCCGACCGCTTGACTTCGAATGTTGTCTACGATGGTTTTCACGGCAGGCATGCTTTGCCCGTTCAAAAAAACGCATTCTGCATGTGTGGCAGCAAACCTTGAACCTCGTGCAGATGAGCCCGCTTGGTACAACAAAGGTGTACGCTGCGGAGAAGGCTCAGACAAGTGCATTGCCTGAACCTGATATTGCGGGCCTTTGTGTTTTACCAAGTGCACTTTAGAGGCGTCTGCATACACGCCGCTTTGGCGATTGGCCAATACTGCGCCCTCTTCCCAACTGCCTTCCCAAAGTTGGTAAACCAAGGCCATGTATTCATCGGCCAAGTCGTAGCGATCGTCATGGGCTATTTGCCCCGAAAGACCGGCAGCTCTGGCGGCACTGTCTAAATAGCCCGTCACAATGTTCCAACCTATCCGACCTTTTGTTAAATGATCAAGCGTAGACATGCGCCTGGCAAATAAATAAGGCGACTCATAAGTGAGGTTGGCGGTCACGCCAAAGCCCAAGTGTTCTGTCACGCTGGCCATGGCAGGAATTAGCATCATGGGATCGTTCACAGGGACTTGCACTGCGCCCTGCACCGCGGCATTGGGACTGCCGCCCAACACATCGTACACACCCACCACGTCTGCAAAAAAGATGCCGTCAAACAATCCTGCTTCAAGCCGTTGTGCGTAATCGGTCCAATATTTCAGATCGAGGTAGCGCGTCGATTGATCGCGCGGATGGGTCCACAAGCCTTGTTGAATATGTCCGACACAATTCATGTCGAAAGCATTGATTTTGATTTTTTGAGACATGTGCGATTTAAATGAGGTGTGAAGTGGGTCTGATCAATTCAACTTAGCTGGTGTTTGAGTCACAATGACCATCGTTACAGTCTACTCAAAAAAAATGCTCACTGCGCCAAAACGTATTCTTCCCATTCTTGTTTTGGCACAATTTGCGGGAACTTCCTTGTGGTTTGCCGTCAATGCGGTCATGCCCGACCTGCAACAGCAAATGGGCTGGCCTGCATCTGCAGTCGGCCGCCTCACCTCTGCACTGCAATTGGGCTTTATTGTGGGCACCTTGGTCTTTGCTTTGCTGGCCATTGCAGATCGATTTTCTGCCAGGCGAGTTTTCTTGTTCTGCGCCTTAGCAGGCGCTCTGTGCACATTGGGAGCATTGATGCGCATAGCGTCTTTTACAGAACTCTTGCTATGGCGAGCGGCTACTGGCTTTTTCTTGGCGGGCATCTATCCAGTCGGCATGAAGATAGCCTCACAGTGGTTTCCCAAAGGTTTGGGCGTAGCGCTGGGTTGGCTGGTAGGAGCGCTTGTCTTAGGGTCAGCCAGTGCGCATGGCATTCGCGCTTTGTCTGTTGAGCTGCCATGGTCAACGGTCATGATCAGCGTGGCGCTGTTGGCTGCAGCAGGTGGCTTGCTTCTTTTTATGGTCATACCAGAACCACCAAATAACACGGCAAATACCAAAAAACTCGAATGGCAAGCATTGGCCACCATCTGGACTGACTGGCGTGTGAGGGCCTCGGTTCTGGGCTATTTTGGCCACATGTGGGAGCTGTATACGTTTTGGGTGCTCGTACCACTTATCCTGGCAACTCAACTCAGTGGTCAGGCCTTGTCCTTTGCAGCTTTTGGTGTGCTTGGCATTGGGGCCGTAGGGTGCATAGGGGGCGGATGGCTTGCAAAAAGATGGGGCAGCGCCCGCGTGGCCACACTTCAATTAAGCATGAGCGGTATGTGTTGTCTTCTAGCGCCTTGGTTATTGTCTGCACCGCTAATTTGGTTCTTACTGTGGTTGGCTGTTTGGGGCATCACTGCAGCGGGAGACTCGCCCCAATTTTCAACACTCACAGCCAGCAATGCGCCTAAGCATGCAGTAGGCAGTGTGCTCACCTTGACCAATTGCATTGGCTTTGCACTTTCCATTGTGAGCATTGAACTCTTTACGAGTTTGGCTCAGGAACATCAGTTGTCTTCGCTTCTGCCTTGGCTAGGTATAGGCCCTCTTTTAGGAGTTTTGGCCATGCGTCCGTTGTTGGGTAAGCAGTTTAGCGGCCGTCATTGACGACGAGTGACCGCCAGTCTTTCGTTGATGACGAGCTTGGAAGCCAAGTGTTGTAAATTTTCCTCATTCAAAAGGGTGTCATAGGACTTTGATAAAAGCATTTCTTCAAAGGTCTGAAGTCAAAACAAATACCCCATAAGGAAATGATGAAATGCGCCAATTGAACACTGTTTTGATCTTTGGAAGCGCGCCAGACGTCACCGAAATAAGCCACTGGGACCTTTCCGTTTTCACAAGTTGCATCGCCATCAACAACGCTTGGAAGGTCACACCCCAGTGGACCCATCTTATTTTTCCAGAAGACTTTCCGATTGATCGGCGACCACAACTACCTCTTAACTCCCATCAGCAATGGGTCACTGCCAATGAGTTTGTGCCTCACCAAAATCAATTTGGTGGTTTTATCTACGCCGGAGGGACGATGTCTTTCACGGCCGGCTATTGGGCACTGGGTGCATTAAAACCAGACATCATTGCCTACATCGGCTGCGACATGGTGTATTCATCTGAGGCGGGTAAAACGAGCCATTTCTATGGGCATGGAACAGCCGACCCCTTGAGAGATGACTTGACGCTTCAGTCATTGGAGGCCAAATCCAATCGATTGATGGCCATGGCAAACAAGCAAAATTGTGCCATTGTGAACTTGTCATTATTGCCAGAATCAAGACTGACATTCCCAAGAAAAAAGTTTGCAGACATTCAGCAGCTAGCCTGTCATCAGGAAATGATCAAACATCAAAACCATTTGTTTGACAACCAAAAAATCAATCAAGCGCTTTCAGCAGAAACAGAACTAGGTTATCTCGTGGAATCTGGTCGCTATTGGGAAAGCGTGAATCACTTTGATCCAGAAAAACTTCGAAAAATAGACGCCATTTGGAATGACTCTGGCAATCCAAATAGCCATGAACTTGTTTTTCAGAATTGAGGTTATTTAAACCCCACCCGGTCTAGCATCTGCTGAACCTTAATTTGATTCATGCCAACAGCGCTGACTGGCAACACTTCACTTTTGAAGACACCGCCCGACATGGCCTTCAATGCTGGATTGTCAAAGCTCATCCCCTTAGCAGCAGGCCATTCGTTGTTGCCATTGGCAAAATGATTCTGTGCTGAGGCACTGGCCAAGTATTCCAAAAACTTCAAGGCATTCGTTTGATTTTTTGAATTTTTGGCCACTGCGCCACCTGCAATATTCAGGTGGGTTCCCCAACTGGATTGGTTGGGAAATACAACGCCAAGTTTTTCTACCATTGCTTTTTCAGCTGGGTTGGAAGATCGCATGAGGCGCGCCAAGTAATAGGTGTTGGTGACTGCCACATTGCATTCGCCAGAGGCCACACCTTTAATTTGATCGGTATCGCCACCCGCCGGATTTCTGGCTAAGTTAGATACCAGGCCCTTCAGCCAAATTTCTGTTTGCTGAGCACCGATGTGCTCAGTCATCGCGCCAAACAAGCTAAGGTTGTAAGGGTGAGAGCCAGAACGAATGCACAGCTTGCCTTTTAACTTGGGATCTGCCAACTTTTCATAACTGTCGACATCAGATTTTTGAAGTTTGAGCTTGTCGTAAACAATCACTCGGGCGCGAGTTGACAAGCCAAACCAAGGAATTCCACCGTTGTCTGCCCGCTTGGCGCGCAGATTGTCGGGAATGGCTTCTTCAAGTAATTTGGATTTGACAGGCAGAAACAAACCCTCTACTTCAGCTCGCCAGAGCCTGGCCGCATCGACCAACAAGATGACATCGGCGGGAGATGCTGCACCCTCCGCTTTCAATCGCGTCAAAATGCCGGCGTCATCTGAATCGATGCGGTTGATCTTGATACCCGTGCTTTTGGTGAAATCTGCATACAGGGCTTCATCGGTTGGGTAATGGCGGGCCGAGTAGATGTTGACAAAGGCCCCGTCGGCCGGCTGAGCAATGGCCAAGGGCGGAAGCAAAAAGACAATAGCAGCCACGCAAAGGCCTGCTAATTTGCATGATTTAGAACTCATTTTGTTTCGTTTGATCTTCAGAATGATGAGATTCTACATCAAACAAGAATGATTCGCATTTGCATGCGGAAACAAAAAAGGGGCTAGACCGAATTTTTAGGTTTGTCGCTCAAAAGTCACCACATGGTCAACTTCAGCGCGAATACCAATCCACTCGCCAATTGTGTGATCGTGGTGGCTAGGCACATGTGCCATGACCGTCTCGCCTGTGCGCAATCGCAAGGTGTACAAAAACTCTGATCCGCGGAATGACTTTCTCAAAATCTCGGCTTTGACCATGGCTTCATCGTCGTGAACAATGTCATCTGCGCGCAACAAAACATCGCAGTGCTTGGCCTCCTCCCCATCAGAATCAGCGGATTCATGGGGGTCCGTTAGGTCACCTAAAACAGTTTGCACGTGAAGGTGCCCATGGCTTTGTGAGCGAACGCCTGGAATAAAGACGCCATGACCAATGAACTCAGCCACAAACCGCGACGCTGGGCGGTGATACAAGTGGTAAGCATCGTCCCATTGATGCAGATGACCTTCTTGAATGACCCCAATCACATCGCCAATGGCAAAAGCCTCCATTTGATCGTGCGTGACAAACAGCGCTGTGGCGTTGGCGGCCTTCAAAATGTTGCGAATTTCTAAAGCCAATCGCTCGCGCAGATCGACATCAAGATTGGAGAAAGGTTCGTCCAAAAGCAGCAATTCGGGTTTGGGGGCCAATGCTCTGGCCAAGGCCACCCGCTGCTGCTGACCGCCCGAGAGTTCATGCGGGAATCGATCTTTTTCATCCTCTAGGCCTACCAAATGAAGCACTTCTGCAATGCGTTGTGTTTTGCTCGATGCGCTTTGTCCATGCAGGCCAAAGGCAATGTTGCCGGCCACCGAGAGGTGCGGAAAAAGTGCGTAATCTTGAAACACCATGCCCATGCGGCGCTTCTCTGGCGGTGCCGTTAAACCAGGCTGACTGACCACCCGATTGGACAACTGAACAGTGCCGGCAGCCACAGGCTCCAAACCCGCAATGGCTCTTAGCAAACTGGTTTTGCCGCAACCTGAAGGGCCAATGAGGACACCGATTTGGCCTGCCTTCAACTGCAAAGACACGCCGTTGATGGCGGGCTTGGCGTTACCGGGGTAGCAAACATCAACATGAGAAACTGTGAGAAACATGCCTGCAATTGTAAGGACTGATCAAAGCCCCCTGTTTGGAAGATGAAAGGGGCTTCTACAATGCAAGATGTGAATGGGTTTGTCGCTACAGCCCTCCCCGATCTTCAATTCAATATTTCTAACTGATGCACGCTTTCCGAATCCGTTCGGTTGTTTTTATTTTCACAGCCCTTTTAATCAGTTTGCCCATCCTGGCATTGATCGGTTCATGGCTTGAGTGGAATGCTGCCTCTGCTCAGGTTTTAAGTGAGTTGGCTCAAACCGTTCTTCCCGATTACTTGCTCACAAGTGTGCTGCTGTGTGCAGGCGTTGCGGTAGGCGTCACGGTTTTGGGTTTGAGCACAGCGGCGGCTGTCACATTGTTTAAGTTTCCGGGTCAATCGTTTTTTGAGTGGGCTTTGTTATTGCCCATGGCCATGCCCGCTTACGTGGTGGCATATGCCTACACAGACTTTTTCCAATTCAGTGGTCCGCTTCAAACTTTCATTCGATCGACATGGGCATTAGAGGGTCGCGTCTTTCCCGAAATCAGAAGCTTAGGTGGCGCTATCTTTGTGTTCTCGCTCACGCTCTATCCCTATGTGTATTTGTTAGCACGAACTGCATTGACTGAACGTGCATCGCACCTCATGGAAGCCGCCAGATTGCTGGGTGCGCCCCTTTACAGGCGCATTTCTGAGGTGGCCTTGCCCTTGGCCAGGCCTGCCGTTGCGGCGGGTGTGGCACTGGCGCTCATGGAAACTTTGGCTGACTTTGGTGTGTCCAGTTATTTTGGCATTCAAACTTTCACAGCAGGCGTTTACAAAGCTTGGCTCATCATGGACAACCGCATTGCAGCTGCGCAATTGGCCACCCTTTTATTGGTCGTGGTTCTTATTTTGTTGCAACTTGAAAAGCAAGCCCAAGCACGCATGCGATTTACATCAAGCAACACCAATTCTGCAAATTCTCGCGAAGCACAGCCCGCCGAACTCAGCCAACTTTCTGGGCTGTTCATTGCCGCTTGGTGTGGCTTGCTGGTTTTTTTGGGTTTTGTTTTGCCCATCATGCTCATGCTCAAACCCTTGCTCATGTCAGACACCATCATTCCATGGCAACGGTTTTTGGAATGGTCTTACAACAGCCTGCGCTTAGGCGGCATCACGGCCCTGTTGGCCGTTGGCTTTTCATTGCTCATCGCGTTTAGTTTGCGCAACAAAGCGGATTTCTTTGCACGCTTCATTTCTCAATTAGTGGGTTTGGGCTACGCCATTCCCGGTGCCGTGGTGGTGGTCGGCTTGCTTCTTCCCGTCACTTGGATCCAAAAGCAATGGCCAGAAACACATGTGGGTTTCTGGATAACGGCTTCCATACTGGGACTCGTTTGGGCTTACTTGGTCAGGTTCTGCGCAGTGGCCTTGCAATCGATACAAAGTGGCTATGCGCGAATTCCCCATAGCCTAGATGATTCAGCCCGAACACTGGGCGTTACGGGCTTGGCCTTGCTAAGCCGCGTTCACGCGCCCCTGCTAAAGCGCTCTGTGTTTGCTGCAGCCTTGTTGGTGTTTGTCGATGTCATGAAAGAGCTGCCTGCCACCTTGGTGCTACGGCCATTCAATACAGATACCTTGGCTGTGGTGGCTTTTCAACTGGCCAGAGACGAAAGACTGGGAGAGGCTGCCCTGCCCAGTTTGGCTTTGGTGCTTGTTGGTTTGATACCCGTGCTTTTATTGAGTCGGGCGATGCGGCAAACAAATAGAGCAGCTTGATGCGCTTGCCTCGAGCGTATGTAAACCTGAATCCGCACACGTCCAACACGGTGCGTATTTTTGCTTTTAGAACGCGACTTTCTCGGCTTCCATGGCGTATGCGCCGTGCCGTAGTGGTGCATGCGAAATGTCACATCGCCGATCTGAATCGCTTGGCCATGCTGCGCGGGCGTGTTGGGCAACACCACCTGGTTGCGCCGCACGCACTCGTCAAACGGCGTAACCCTTGTTGGGCAATGCGCCCATGATTTTGGGCGTATTGAGTTGGCGCGGCTTGATGCGACCGCCTTGGGCTTTGAGCCAGGTCTCGACCACATCCCAGACCTGCTTGTTGCCTTGGTTGCGGGCTTCTTCGGCCACAGGGGCCCAGCCCGCCACCTTGTACTTTTTGCCAGCATCGATGAGCTGGCCTTTTAGGCGCATATCGCCAATGCGTTGGCCTGCCTTGGCCACCGGGTTGCAGCTGTAAGTCAGGCCCCCCACGCGCACCATGTCGCCCCCTTGCTGGTAATAAGGGTCGGGGTTGAACAGGTTGTCGGCCACGTCTTCGAGCACGGTCTTGATGGTCTCGCCCGTCATCTCAGTCACCGTGGCGTACGAATAAGTGGTGGCGGTCATGTCGAGCAGCCACTCACGCGTGATGGCCTGGCCCGGCAGCAGCGTGGTGCCCCAGCGGAAGCCCGGGGAGAACGCAATGTCTGCGCCCTGCACGTCCAGCAGCGCGTCGATCAGCAACTGATCACCCGTGCCGTTGAAGTTGCCACGGCGGTACAACAAACCGTCGGTCACGGCCAGCTTTTCTGACAGCTTAGTTTCGTAAGGCGCGCGGATTTTGGTGATCAGCGCGTCCATCTCCTTGTCGGCGGGCAGCATGTTTGAGAAAACGGGCAGCAGCTTGTATCGGAAGTCGCTGACTTTTTTGTCTTTGACATCGAAGTCGAGCACGCCCAGGAACTTGCTGTTCGAGCCCGCATTGGTGACGATGGTCTTGCCGCCTTTGTTCGAGACGATGGACGCGACCGGCATGCCGTCGTGCGTGTGGCCGCCCATGATGGCGTCGATGCCGCTGACACGCGTAGCCATCTTCAGGTCCACATCCATGCCGTTGTGGCTGAGCACCACCACCACCTGTGCACCTTTGCCACGGGCCTCGTTCACCATCTTTTGCATGTTCTCGTCCTGGATGCCGAACTCCCAGTCGGCCATCATGTAACGCGGGTTGGCAATCGGGGTGTAGGGGAACGCCTGACCAATGATGGCGCAAGGCACGCCATTGATCTCGCGAATCACGTAGGGCTTGAACACCGGGTCGCCAAAGTCACTGGTCTTGATGTTTTGCGCCACAAAATCGACCTTGCCCGCAAAGTCTTTTTCAACGATTTCCTTGACACGTTCCATGCCCAAGGTGAATTCCCAGTGACCGGTCATCACGTCCACACCCAGCAGTTTGCAAGCGTCGACCATGTCTTGGCCGTTGGTCCACAAGCTGGTGCCCGAGCCTTGCCAGGTGTCACCACCGTCGAGCAACAAAGCGCCAGGGCGGCTGGCCTTCATGCGCTTGACCAAAGTGGCCAAGTGGGCAAAACCACCCACTTTGCCGTAGCGCTTGGCGGCTTTCTCATAGTCCAAAAAAGTCAGCGCGTGGGCTTCAGCTGTACCCGGACGGATCTTGGCCACTTGCAGCAAATGTTCACCCACCAAATGCGGCAGGTTGCCCTGCATAGATCCAATGCCTAAGTTGATGCTGGGCTCGCGGAAATAAATCGGCTTGAGTTGGGCATGGCAATCGGTCATGTGCAGGAAAGACACATTGCCGAACTTGGGTATGTCGTACAAACCATTGGCAGCAGTGGCCGCACTGGCTTCAGCATAAGTGCCCATGCTCAAGCCAGCCATTGTGCCAGCGCCCATGACTTGGATAAATTCGCGTTTGGAGAGATTCATATTTGCAATCACTGATATATGTGAGGCTAAAAAACCCGGCTAGCCGGGTTTTTAGAGCTTACTGGTTGACAGGAGACTTGGGGTCTAGCAACAGACCCACAATGTGACGTACTTGGGCCTCGTTCAAGATGCCCGTGTGGCCTGCGCGAGGCATGTTGGAGCAAGCGTTGTAGGCCTTGGCGTTCCAGATCTTGCCCCAGGTGTACTCCACGATGGCCTTGCTGGCGGGATCGTTGGGGTTGGACACGCCGCGGATCTTGCCGTAGTTGTAAAGGCTGGGGCCAATGGTGCCGTAAGAAATTTCTTTCTGGTCAATCTTGTGGCAGTTGTAGCAATTACCGCCGTTGACGTCATCGGCTTTATCGGTCCAAGTCAGGCCACGACCACTTTGAGCAATTTTTTCGCCTTCTTTCCAGTCGCCGATGAACTTGCCATCAGAGGGCCACTTGATGGCTTTGAGGTTGGCTTCTTCGATGCGCTTGGCAGTTTTTTCGTCCAAGGGTTTGCCTGCTACGTCGGCTTCACTGCAAAGGCGGTTGGTTTCGTCGGTGGCGGTAATTCGCTCGACTTTCACATGACTTTGGTCACGAAAAGAAGCCTTGACGATCTTGTCGGTCAATGCATTGAATTCGACCACCGAAGGGCTTGATGCGCATCCTGCTACCAACAAAGTGGCGGCCAAGCTAGCTAGTACGAGTTGGGTCTTTTTGTTCATGAGGTTCTCCTGTTCAGATCAGCGCTTGATGGCCGGGGCAACGGAAGCTGCACCCTTGGCATTCACACCCAGATAGGTCGACAAGGCGATCGTGGCATCGCTGCCAAAACCAGGGTACGGAAACCGCTGCTGGCGATAGCAATCGTTCAGGCGCAGTTGCATGCTCCACATTTGACCGTTGGAGACGCGGTAGGCGGGCCAGGCAGCAAAGCCAACACCGTCACCGGGGTTCTTGGTTAACATGGGCAGATCTTGCAAGCGGATGCGTTTGCCTTCTTCACCATGGCAGGAGGCGCAAGAAAAGTCATGCGACCCGCCACGCTGAAAGAACAGGCGTTTGCCCACTTCGTAAAAGGTTTTTTCTTGAGGATGCGCTTGTGACAAGTTAAAGCGCTGACCTTTGGACTCGGCAGCAATGTAGGTGGCCAAAGCGGTCACGTTGGCCATCTCGCCACGACCAAATGCGGTCTTGGAGATTTCGGCAGCATTAAAACCTTGCAGGGTTTCCATGCAGGTCACCAAGCGGGACTCCAGGTCTTGCACGCGCTGGGTGTCTGCAAAGTATTTGGGCAACTCCACAAAAGCACCTTTGAACACGCCAGGACCTTTACCCAGATCGCATTTTTCGAGACTGGCGTTTTTGGGACCACGTGCTTTTTTCCAGAGGTCTTCGCCTTTGGCTTCAAACAGGTCAGCGGGGTTGCCGTCTTGCAGCATGGCGCGGTATTCATCAATGCCTTGGCTAGCGGTCTTTTGGGCCAGAGCGGGCATGGTACTTAGGGCCAGTGCAGTTGCCACGGCCAAACTTGATGCTTTGTTCATTGTCACCTCTGTTGGTATTTTTCAAACACAAAGGGTGAAGTTTTGACTTCACCCTTTGCTTTATCTTTGCACGATCACGAAACGGTGGCTTCGTCAGTGCGGGTATCGCCCTTGTTGTCTTTCCAGGTCACAGCAATTTTGTCACCGGCTTTGGCACCTTTGACTGCAAATTGCAGGAAGGGGTTTTTAGACACTGCGGGACCCCACTCAGCGGAAAACACGTCTTTGCCGTTGTGTTTGGCTGTGACTTCCTGGATGAACCAGGCGGGCACGGTTTTGCCGGAAGCGTCTTTACGCTGGCCGGATTCCATCTCGTGGCTCATGAGCACACGAACGGTTGCTTTGTCACCAGAGGACTGGGCACGGATGCGCATTGGATCTGCCATTTTTCTCTCCTAAATTTTTCAATGAATCAATGTTTTAAACAATAGGCGCTGGGGATTAACCGCCGCAACCACCCAAAGTGACTTTGACTTCTTTCTTGGCCCACAAGGCTTTGCCGTCATTCATGATGGCCACAGCGTAGACATCAGAAGACTGGCCCATTTTGGCGCGGGTCGAGAAGTTGGCTTCGACGGCATCGGTCACATGGAACATCGCCACCAGAGAGGACGGGTTCTTTTCGACCATGATCATCAAGTGCTTGACGCCAGGCAGTGCGGTGCTGGCGCCCAAAGGCACCACAGCGCCGTTTTCGGCGATGTCCGGACCGGTGATGGTCACATCTTTGCTCTCGGCTATGCTGGTAGCACCAGCAGCTTTGGCGGAGTCTTGCACCGACTTGGCGTCGAATGCAGCTTTGTTGAAGGCAGCGTGGGCGAACTGTGGGAAACCCGCAGTGGCCAAGAGGCCCGCCACAACAGCGCTTTGCTTGAGTGTCTCGCGACGGTTTTGCATCTGATATCTCCTTGATGGTTGAGTGATGCTAAAGAAACAGGTTCAGAAGTGCAACAGGGATGACCCTGAATTACTTGCTGGCCCCCTTGGAAATCCATTCGGCAATTTGCTTGGCATCAGCGCCAGGCAGGGACTGAGGTGGCATGGGGATTTGACCATAAACACCCACGCCACCGGCCTTGACTTTGCTCAAAATATAGTCGGTCTTACCAGCTTGTTTTTTCGCAATTTCGTTAAAGCCAGGGCCCACAATCTTCTTGTCCACACCGTGGCAAGCGGTGCAACTGTGCTTGTTCAACAAAGCAATAGCTGCTTTGGCTTCGTTGATTTCAGGCTTGGCAGCGGCCACTGGGGCAGCAGCGGCCACCGGCATACCAGCCTTGGGTTCGGGTTTGGTGGTGTCCGCGCCGCGCTGCGGACCGACGTTGCGGTTTTGCTCTTGCAAGTTACCGTGGGCATTGCGCGCAAAGTCAGGCAGAAATGACGCCACTTTGGCTTCAGGCGTGCAGTCCTTCATGCAAATCTTGTTGGCGGTGTCGGGTTTTTTAACACCACTAAATTCATTGCCAGGCCACATCGCATGGGCTGTGCTCATGCCATTGCGGTTGGGCATGCGCGCCTGCACTTCTGCGATGTTTTTGTCAGACAGCACATAGTTGTCCGGCACGATGTTGGCCATGTTCAGCATGAAGGCCGTGACAGCATAGACTTCTTCCGTGCTCAGTGTCTTGGGGTTAGTCCACGGCATGGCGCGGTTGATGTAGTCCCACAGGGTTGAGACCGAGGACACTTTCATCATGGTGGTGCGGCCGGGGTAATCGGATCGCATCAAGTTAGCCACGCGGCCTTTCTTGATGTCTTCTGCGGTGGTCCCGCCGATGAGCGGACTGAACACCTCGTTGGACTCACCAAACACACCGTGGCAATGGGCGCACTTGGCTTCCCACACATCCTGGCCTTTGGCCACCGAACCGGAGCCTGCTGGCAGGCCCTTAAAGTCCGGGCGCACATCGATGTCCCACTTGGCGACCTCGGAGGGCGTGGCGGCGCGACCAATGCCCGGGAACGTGTTGGACTGAGCAGCCACCACACCCGCAGCAGCAAGCAGAGCCAACGTCAAAAGGGCATTA
>CALCBL010000569.1 GCA_937897495.1 uncultured Burkholderiales bacterium | reverse complement strand
GCGAAGTAGGTGCCGTAGAAGATGGTGTTGAGGGTTGTTTGATCGGCTCAACGGTGGCGGCGGCCAGGGTTGTTGTTGGTCGTTGAACGGGAATTAAGTTTCTATTTCCTGAGACAGTCACATGGTGCGGCGCAAAGGTTGGGTTGCCTTTGAGCGCTAGATTGATGGCGTTTTGTGCACATTGCTGCACTTCGCTCATTGAGACAGCGCCTGAGCCATTGACGTCCTTGGCTTTGCCCAACAAACAATCGCGGATGGCGACTGTGGCCAAGCCACCCATACCGGGTTGGTCCAAGCTTTGTTCGTCAGGTCTGGAGGACGTAATTTGAACGAAGTTCTCCTGAAGTCCGCCCAATCGAGTGATCTCTGGCAGCAGGCCACGGGTTTTAAGATTGGCAACAACAGAGCAACTGTTAGCGGTATTGCCCGATTTTGCAAAAAATTTGGGTGTGAACAGGGTTTTTGAAATGGCGCGGGTTTGACCCTTGGGTGGCGCTACGCCTTCTGCATGGCAAGCATCAATCATGGTGATGACTTTGTCTGCAGATTTAACTAGGCTTTGAGTCGCCTTGGCAAACTCTTGATGGGTAATGGTTTTACCTTCATAGGTGAGAAGACCTTCAACGCAAGACTCATCAATGAGCTCTCGTGTGCCATGACCAGAAAAGTAGATGAACGCACGAGAGCCATCTTTGGTTGTTTCTGCCAACTGGTTAAGCGCTTTCAGAATATTTTCTTTGGTCGCCTCAGCGTTTTTAAGGTACTTGATCTGCGTGTCTGGAATGCCCATGGCATTGGCAATCTTGGTGCTGCTGGCCATGTCAAAGCGAACACCATCAAGCAAAGTTGCGCCAGGCACGGCGTATTCTGAAATACCAATGATCAGCGCAGTTCTATTGGATGTCGGTTGCGCAAAAACACTTTGTGCAACCAGGATCGCGATAAGAGCAAGTAAGGATCTCATGTGTTCTTAGGGCGTACGTTTCACAAACTTGATCGTGTTCACGACAACTTCACCTTTGTTATTCCTTTGTAAAGAAATAACAGCGTCACGGCCGTTGGCGGCTTCGTATATTTTCTCTGCGTTAAAGTGCGCCAAACCTTTGATGGTTGAGATCAGGGATCCCACAAGACTCAGGGCAGCAAATGGGCTTCGAGACACCAACTCATTGGGTGGTGGCTCAACCAAAACCTTGCCACCTTTTGCCTCAACAACTGCAAGCCATTTTTGCAACCGCTCTGGAACGCTGTTGGGACTTACTCTTTCATAAAAAGCAACCTCAGTGACTTCATTTTTTTGAGTCATGGCAGAAGCCAAGTCGCGGTCAAACTTGGCGACATCGATGAAACTCAGCTTTCCGCTGATGGCCTGGGTGTCAACGGGCGTTGTCAGTGGCACGTTGGAGGCACAAGAGAGGAGTGCCCAAGAAAAAACCACAATCACTGCTCTTAAAAACATAATGAACCGCTTTGATGTAAATTTGGGTTGAAGGTAAAAATGAGTACTATTTAAGTATTTAAATGGACTGAAATTACCACAACAATACAAGATTAGACTTTACTATTCATTTGTCAATTTCGGAATACTTTTATCATGCCATTTTCAAAAGTCATTTTGACTTGTTTTGCGATGCTTTTTAGCCTGCATGTTCAGGCAAAACGCGTCGCTCTTGTCATTGGCAATGACAATTACTTGACTGTCAGTAAATTGCAAAAAGCCGGCAACGATGCCAATGCCATGGCGCGTGAATTAAGGAACGCAGGTTTTGCAGTTCAGCTTCACCAAAACTTAAACTACCGTGCAACGGTCAGAGCGGTTGAATCATTCACCCAAGGCATCCAGGGTGGCGATGAGGTTGTGGTGTTTTATGCCGGGCATGGCGTACAAATTAAGAATGGTAGTTATTTGCTTCCCACAGACA
>CALCBL010000568.1 GCA_937897495.1 uncultured Burkholderiales bacterium | reverse complement strand
GTGGGTGCGTGGGATGCCATTAGAGAAATATTTTCAGTGGCGCCTTTGTCTAGGCAGCGCGGCTACACAGCTTCTAAGTTCAGCTTTAACAGTGGCGATGGTCGTTGCCCAACCTGCGGCGGTTCAGGCTTTGAGCATGTTGAAATGCAATTTTTAAGCGACGTGTATTTGCGTTGCCCAGATTGCGATGGCAAACGCTACAGACCTGAAATTTTGGAAATCAAAATTGAGCGGCTGGCGATGGGCAGTGTGAATGCGCGTTACTTGAATGTGGCCGATGTGCTTGACCTCACAGTGAGTGAAGCCGCTGAACTGTTTGCAAAAGACCGCGATGTAATTAGAGCGCTGCAACCCATTGTCGATGTGGGTCTTGAATACGTGAAGCTTGGGCAGCCTGTGCCCACGCTGTCTGGCGGTGAAGCGCAACGTTTGAAGTTGGCTGGGTTCTTGGCGGGGGCTGCGAAGACGGCCACTGCCAGCAAGCAGTCTTTGGCCAAAAAGGGCACGCTGTTTTTGTTCGATGAGCCTACAACGGGCCTTCACTTTGATGACATCGCCAAACTCATGCGCGCGTTGCGCAAGTTGCTTGAAGGTGGACATTCATTGATTGTGATTGAGCACAATTTGGATGGGATTCGAGCCAGTGACTGGCTGATTGACTTAGGTCCTGAAGGTGGCGATGCTGGTGGGTATGTGGTGGCTGAGGGCATGCCAGAGGATGTGCGAAATCATGCTTCTTCTCATACGGCTTTGGCTTTGCGAGAGTATGCGCAGGCTATGGGGGAATTGGGTGGCATTGTGAAAGTTGCAGAAGCCACCATACCATCGCTCAACAAAATCATTCGCAAGTCGACTGCAGAAGACAACAGCATCCGCATCGTCAATGCGAAAGAGCACAACCTTAAAAACCTCAGCGTCAATATTCCGCGGGGTCAATTTAATGTGATCACGGGTGTGAGTGGTTCAGGTAAATCAACACTGGCCTTTGACATCTTGTTCAACGAAGGCCAACGCAGATACTTGGAAAGTTTGAATGCTTATGCGCGTAGCATTGTGCAACCCGCGGGTAGGCCTGAGGTAGATGCTGTGTATGGCATTCCGCCTACGGTGGCCATTGAGCAAAGACTTTCACGTGGCGGAAGAAAAAGTACGGTGGGTACAACAACGGAGGTGTGGCACTTCCTTAGACTTTTGTACGTCAAACTCGGCACGCAACATTGCGTGAAAGACAACGCTGCAGTAGCGCCACAAACACCCGATAGCATTGCCGCGCAACTCATGAAAAATTTCAAAGGCCAGCACATTGGTTTGCTGGCGCCTTTGGTGATGAACAGAAAAGGCGTGTACACCGAGCTGGCGGATTGGGCAAGACCGCGTGGCTACACACACCTCA
>CALCBL010000567.1 GCA_937897495.1 uncultured Burkholderiales bacterium | reverse complement strand
CTGGCCCCCATGTCTAAGACGCGTGGTATGTCTCTTTCAAAACATCTAACGATGGGTGTGATGCCGCTTGACCTAGCAGCTCGAAGCATATTTTCAGTCGTTTGAAAATCAGCACTGCCATGCTCGTTGTCAATGACCACAAAATCAAATCCGGCATAGCCACACATTTCAATGATGGAAGGGCAGGGAATGCTGTTAAAAATACCTTTTAAAACTTTATCCGATTTCAGCATGCCTGAAAGGCGCGAATCGATGGGATGAATATTTGTGCTCATTGCTAATCCCTTTTATTGTGCGCGCTCTACAAATCTTTTTTCTGCAACGTAGCCATTTGCATCTTTTGTAATGCCTAGGTCGTTGGCATGGTGAATGACATCGTCTGACCAAGTAATTGACTTTCGCTGATCACCCGATATGAGAACAGCGATGAGTGCCTCTTCAGAACCTGTGTTTTTAAAAATTCGCCAGCATTTGGAGGGAATAGAAAATGAATCCCAACCAGCTTCATTTCCAGCAATTGAAGTGACGTAATTGCCATCTGCAGCTTCAAGGTGTATTTCAACTTCAGATTTTTTCACAATGATGACTTGCTTTTCATTAAGCAAATGTCTTGATACTTGGCCGCCAACAGGGATGCGCAACCACTCAATTGACACACCATGAGCGTTGGTAATTTTTGCTTGAAGATTGATTTCTTCAGACATGCCAAGTCCAACAACTGCCGCAACTTGGGCGCCACATCCGGGAAGCGATGAATCTAATAAGCCTGCTGTTGACCATTGAAGTTCATTGAATCGAACAATTCGAGATGACATTTCCGCAACTGACCACTTTTTCAGTTTGTCAATTTCTGCGGCAGACATGGGTTCAAAGAGTTCTTCTTCTGGCGGTTTGCTTTCACCCCTTGTCGTGTCAATCATTTGGTGATTCTTGGTAAGGTAAACACCATTATTTTGTGCAGCAGCAACCGTGGTGGGACCCCACAATACACCGCCAGTTTTATCGCCACCTAGTGCTGTAAACAAGAAGCCATCATCAACGCCAATGTTTTTGAAGCCTCTGTAAATCCATGTTGGGATAGAAACAATGTCTAGTTCTCCAATTTCTGCCGATTCACAAGATGGGTTGAAGCCCCATTGGATTAACCAGTTACCTTTAAAGCACAAAAATACTTCGCAGGTAAAGTGCATGTGAGCAGGATTTACTTTGCCATGGGGTATTGAAACACCGCCCAGTTGAAATCCGTGTGGCTCACGAATATTGACGGGTTGATTTGGATTTTGTGAAACACCCGATCCAATCAGTGCATAGTTAAATTTGGGACGACACTCTGGCAGGCAATAGTCAATGAATGCTTCAGTCGAGGACTTCAAACTCGAGAACGGTATGCGTGTAAGAGCAAGTTCATTGATGTAGTTCA
>CALCBL010000566.1 GCA_937897495.1 uncultured Burkholderiales bacterium | reverse complement strand
GGTTGATCAAAAGACTTGTCCTAAGTTGAAGATGGGCATGTACAAGGCCAACAAAATGCCGCCTATGAGCGTGCCCAGCACGACCATGATGACAGGCTCGAGGAGCGTGGACAGATTGCCAATGTGTTGATTCAGATCGGACTCCATGAGTTTGGCGGTGCGTTCAAGCATGGTATCAAGTGATCCCGTTTCTTCGCCAATGGCGCACATCTGAATGGTCATGGCAGAGAACAAGTTGGATTTTGACATGGCCTTGCTCAAACTGTGGCCCTCTTGAATGCTTTGCGTCATAGCCAGCGTGGCTTGAGCCAAATTGGGCGATGCAGTTGCGGCTGAAGCGGGTGCCAGTGCTTCGGCCAAAGGAATGCCGGCCTGAAGCAAAGCCGACAAGGTTTGTGCCCATTTGACGACCATGGCGGTTTGCAAAAGCGGCCCTACAACGGGACTTTGGAATGCCATTTTTTCAAAAATGATTTGGAGCTTCAAGGACCTGTGGTGCACCCCATGCAGCAATGCGATGAGTGACAAAATCGACCCTGAAAGCACGCCAGCCCATTGCCCCACCCAAAAGCTCATGTTGATCAATTGCTGTGTTGCCCAAGGCAATGACGCGCCCATGCTCTTGAAAACATCTTCAAAGACAGGCACCACCCACAGCAAGATGACCACCAACACAATGACAGCGATGACCAAGATGCTTGCTGGGTAAATGAGCGCATTTTTGAGTTTGGCTTTCAGGGTGGCATGGGCTTCAAGGGTGTCTGCCAAGCGGCTCAAAATTTTGTCCAAAATGCCAGCTGACTCGCCTGCGTGCAGCAAGCTACAGTAGTGTTGATTGAAAACTTGCGGATGCTTTTGAAAAGCAGTGTGCAGTGACTGCCCTGCATTGACCTCGTTGCGAAGTGTTTGCAATGTGTTGCCAAAGGCCTTCTGAGTAGAACGATTGCCCACGATGCTTTGACTTAGCAATTCAAAAGCCTGCGACAGCGGAATGCCGGCACTCATGAGCGCCGACCACTGCCGCGTGAAAACGCTCAGTGTTTTGGCCGGCACAGCCTTGCTTTTCAGCATCTGAAGGGGCGCAGCCTGCCGCCTGGCGACTGCTCGGGAGAGGGCCGCATCAAGTGACATCGGTGTGCGCCAGTACTTCGGACAAAGAGGTAATGCCCATGGAGGCTTGCAGAAGTCCTGCATGTCGCAGTGTGTTGACACCCTCTTTTTCGGCTTGCGCTGTCAGTTCATGGCCACTGGCATTGTGCAAAATCAAATGTTGCAATGCCGCTGTAATAGGCATGACTTGGAACAAACCAATTCGGCCCCAATAGCCCTTGTGGCACTGTGAGCAGCCTTGTGCCGAATAAAAATGATGCTGTGGCGCAGCTTGGTCGGTGAAAGTCTGGAGGCCTAAATCTTTCAGTGATTGAGAAGACACACTGACAGGCGTTCGACAGTGCACGCACAAGCGGCGAACCAAGCGCTGTGCAGAAATGAGGCTGATGCTAGAGGCCAAGTTGTAGGTGGCAACGCCCATATTGCGAAGGCGAACCAAAGCGCTGGGTGCGTCTTGTGTATGCAAAGTAGACAGCACCAAATGACCTGTTTGCGAGGCCTTCATGACAATGTCTGCCGTCTCATGGTCTCTGATTTCTCCCACCATGAGAATGTCAGGGTCTTGGCGTAAAAAGGCGCGAAGTGATGTGGCGAAATTAAGGCCAATTCTTTCTTTCACATTGACTTGATTGATACCCGGTAATTGAATTTCAGAGGGGTCTTCTACGCTGGCAATGTTGACTTCAGCCCGGTTCAGCAAGTTCAAACAGGCATACAAAGATTGAGACTTGCCTGAGCCTGTAGGCCCTGTGACCAAAACCATGCCATGTGGTTTTTGGATGGCCTCAAGCATTTTTTGTTTGTCGGCCACGCTGTAGCCCAAATGATCTAAATTGAGCTTGGCCAAGTCGGTCGACAAAATACGCACCACGATCTTTTCGCCGAACAAGGTTGGCAATGTGCTGACCCGTAAATTCAGGCGCTGTGTATTTTTGAGGCCAAGGTTCATGCGGCCGTCTTGCGGTAAGCGTTTTTCTGCAATGTCTAAGCGCGACAAAACTTTGATGCGAGACACAATTTGTTCTTTAAACTCATAGGGTGGTGCAGGTATTTCTTGCAGCACGCCATCGACACGCAAGCGAACACGGAAGAAATTCTCGAAAGGTTCGAAATGGATGTCAGAGGCTCTAAGCTGCGCTGCCATTTCCCACGTTTGCTGGAGGTAGTGAACAACAGGCGCGTCTGAAGGCGTGGGCAGGTTGCCGGAGTGATGAATTGCCATCTGAACGCCATTTCATAAGAACAGGACGTTCAATGATGCGTGCGATTTGGCAATTCAAACGGTTCAAATTCGAAATGCAAGAATTTGTGCGGTGGTGTGTGACCCTGTGTGATAGCTGCCTTCGGCCAATGTGCGCACACCTTGATGTGCAAAAGAAACATGCAATGGCGCTATTTCCCCCTGCAATATCTCGACACCAGGGTACTTGCCTGATGCATTGTCTTCGGCAGAAACTTTGGACTCGTGAATCAGTGCGCCACCGATACGCAAACTTTTTGGCAGCTGAGCATTGAGTCTTTGTCGAATGGGCGATTCAGGTTGAGAAAAAACACTGACCACCACATCCCAAGCATTGGGTTCAAGTTGAAAGTCATTCAAGTCTGCCAAGAGGCATTCAATTTTGACTTGATGCTTCTCGGCCAGTGCTTGCGCTTTGGCAAGGCCTACACTCGAAAAATCAACAGCAGTGACTTCAAAGCCCATTTGAGCCAAGAACACTGCGTTGCGGCCTTCGCCCTCGCTTAGAGAAATGACTTTGCCTTTTTTGACTTGAGGCGCAGCCCAGACCAAAAAATCGTTGGGCGCTTCGCCGTAAGCATAATCTTGGCTTGAGAAGCGATCATCCCAATAGCGGCTGCCTTTTTTTTCTTGTGTCATTTTTTCAGTTTAAAGCAATGGTCACAATACGGGGTCAGCTTGTTCAAATTGAAAAATTGAATCAGAATGGCGTGTGGTTCAAAGAAGGGGCTGCGAGGAAATATGAAATTAGTATTTTTAGGACTCATCCTGATGGCATTCAATGCCAACGCAGCAGACGCACCCAAAGCGGATGATAAAAAGAAACCAGAGCGGTCAGCTGTGCCAGAGCGCATCACGCGCCCTAAACCGACAGCAGATTCATTGCCGCAGCATGTTGAAAAGAACAGCAACCCCGACGCCTGTCCTAAATTTGAATACAAAGAAAAACCCAACAAAATTGTCTGCTTACAAAAAGCCACTGGCCCAGAAAAACCCAAGTCTGCAGCGAAATGATTGTCAGTTGGCCAAGCCTACAAAAACATTTTGAACGTCATCATTGCCGTCAATGGCTGCCAAGAAGTTTTCTACTTCCTCAAGCTGCTCGGCGCTGAGGTTGGCAGGGTTAACAGGGTTTTTGGGTTTGTAGCCTAATTTGTTGGACAGTACTGTGAAGCCATGCTCTGGCAAGGCTTTGCTGACCAAATCTAAATCTGTTGGGTCTGTGATGAACACCGTCACGCCGTCTTCATCGGCGGCTTCAAAGTCTTGCGCGCCCGCTTCAATGGCGGCCATCTCGGCATCTGCATCAGCTTTTGAAGCCTCTGCTTCAATCATGCCCACATGGTCAAAATCCCAAGACACAGAACCTGAAGAGCCCAGTTGTCCTTTGCGGAAAAGCACGCGAACTTCAGAGGCTGTCCGGTTCAGGTTGTCGGTGAGGGCCTCTACCATCACGGGCACCTGGTGCGGTGCAAAACCTTCGTAAATAACGCGTTCAAAATGAACGGGGTCGCCCAACAAGCCAGCGCCTTTTTTGATGGCGCGTTCTAGCGTATCTTTTGGCATGGAGACCTTGCGGGCCTGCTCCACGACCAAACGCAGTCGCGAGTTGGCGGCAGGATCGGCACCACTCTTGGCGGCCACCATGATGTCTTTGGCCAAACGCCCAAAGAGTTTGCCTCTAGCGTCTGCGGCTTGTGCCTTGCCTTTTGCTTTCCACTGGGCGCCCATGGGGTCTACTTTCTGTGTGACGATTGAAGGGGACCATTTTAAGTCATGCCCCAACCTTCAACTTATACCCTGATGTCGACGTTGCCGCCTTTGGGCTTGTCATTTGATT
>CALCBL010000565.1 GCA_937897495.1 uncultured Burkholderiales bacterium | reverse complement strand
CAGCATCAGTTGCGCTGCAATGGCTGCATCAATCGCAGAACCACCTTGCTGAAGCATTTTGAGTGCGGCCTCGGTGGCCATGGGGTGTGCTGTGGTCACAGCCACCTGAGCCGGCTTTTGGGTAATCTCAAAAAATGGGCTTTGAGCGAAAGCGGCTGAACTGAACAGCGAAAAGATGAGGCAAAGCCTCTGACCAAGATGAGGAAGAGCTTTGAAAGAACTTAGAAAAATCATTTTTGAATGCTTAACCGCTACTATAGAAACAGCGTATTTTGAAGCATCTGACATAGATCAGCCCGTCTCCGACCTGACTCAAGGCAAAATAGCGCCATGACCTTGAATGCGACTGAAACTACTTTTTTGACTGCGGCCTTTTACAAGTTTGTTGATTTGCCTGACTATGCAGATCGGCGTGCTGCCTTGCTGGCATTTTGCGAAGCGCACAACGTCAAGGGCTTGATATTGTTGGCGCGTGAAGGCATCAACAGCACGATTGCGGGTATGCCAGAAGACGTGCATGCGGTGCTGGCCTACTTGCGACAAGATCCCAAGCTGGCCGACTTAGAGCACAAAGAGTCTGTTTCAAACAAAGCGCCTTTTCACCGCATGAAAGTTCGCCTTAAAAAAGAAATTGTCACACTGGGTATCGATGGCATCAGCCCGACCAAGCGAGTGGGCCAGTACGTCAAACCAGAAGATTGGAACGATCTTATTTCTGCACCAGATGTGGTGGTGATTGACACGCGAAATGACTACGAGGTCGAAATTGGCAGCTTTAAAGGCGCCATCGATCCGCAGATTCAAAGCTTTTCGCAACTGACTGAATGGGTGAAGCAGGCCAAAGTCTTGGAGGCAAAAAATGGTCAGAAGCCACGAGTGGCTATGTTTTGCACGGGTGGTATTCGTTGCGAAAAATCAACTTCCTTGATGTTGGAACATGGCTTTGAAGATGTTTATCATTTGCAAGGTGGCATCCTTAAATACCTAGAGCTTGTGCCCCCAGAGAAAAGCCTGTGGGAGGGCGAGTGCTTCGTGTTTGACGAGCGAGTGTCTGTGGGCCATGGTCTAACACCGGGCCCACATGAGTTGTGCCGCGCTTGTCGTGAACCCTTGCCACCT
>CALCBL010000564.1 GCA_937897495.1 uncultured Burkholderiales bacterium | reverse complement strand
GTTGAGGGTGATGTCCAGTGTTTGACCGGTGGACAAAGTGTTGCGAGTTTTAAGAGGTGTTTTGGTAATGGAACCATCCACAAACCAACGCTCATCAATTTTGTACGACGCGCCTACTTGCAGGGTTGCGGCCAATTTAGATTGAATGGACAGGGTCGTTGGCATAAGAGGTGTGCCACCTGTGAGCCCAGAAAGCACGGCAGTGGTGTGCTCGCCATCAAACTTGGCATAGGTGACGCCCAGGCCCAAGTAAGGCCTAAACAGACCACTGGCTTCACCAAAGCGGTATTGCACCATGACGGTAGCAGGGATGGCCTTGGTATCGCCAATTTTGCCCACACCTGCAATGCTGCCTGTGCCATACAGGTTGTGCTTAAAAGGCAAAGCAAGTGGCAAATCGATGGCCACGCTGTTGCTGAGCATGTATGTGATGCCGCCCGAATATTGGGTGCTGTTGCTCACGCCGGATTGGACACCCGTGAGTGAAGGCGCTGTCAAATTGCCGCTGGTGACTTGTGGTGCAAGTTGCGTGATGCCGCCGCGAACAAGCCAACTTCCTTGTGATTGCGCTTGCGCAGCAGAGCCTAAGGCAAGAGCAGTGAGTGCTGTGATCGCTGACAGCGCAAAGCAGAATTTAGATTTCATGTTGTTTCTCCTTCGCTGAGATTTACAGCCAACCTGCTGTGGCCAAAGACTTTGCAACCAACTGGCTAAGCAGTTGATAGCCCAAAGGTGTGGGGTGGAAGCCGTCTGAGAAACCATAGGTTTGCCACCAGTTGCTGCCGCCCGTTGCGCCTGCTGGCGGTGTCATGGCTGACAAAGCTGCTGCTGTACAAGTTTGGAAGTTGTAGGAAGGCAAACCGTCAGAACCCATGCCTGTGATCGGGCAAGCAGGTGTTTTCACATTGGTTAAACCGTATTGCGCAGGGTTGGCAATTTGATCGTTGAAAGCGGTGTAGAAGTCGACCAACACAATGCGTTTTTCATTGGCCACCAAATTGGCCAGCCGAGAATTGAAGGCCTCCACCCAAGACTTGAACAAGGCCTCTGATTGGGCACGAGCACCAGCACCGGTGGCGCCACCGCCATAAGCTGCAGCAATACCGTCCAACACCATTTGGAAACGAGGCGTGTTGGTAATACCGGGCGTGTTGAGCACAACAATGCGCTCTGCACCTTTGTCTAAGGCACTGGTTTTGATGCTAGCGTAAAACTTATCTGCCAAGGCCACCATGTAAGCGCTGCCCACTTGTGCCAAACCTGCTTGACCGCCCGCCAACATGGGGCCCAAGGTGGCTGCTGGAATGAGTGTGCCCGCCATA
>CALCBL010000563.1 GCA_937897495.1 uncultured Burkholderiales bacterium | reverse complement strand
AAGACATCTTCTGGGGCGCTGAAACCGAGTTGCTGGCCACCAGCGACAAAGACAATAGCCGCTACAGCGGTCAACGCGAGCTAGACCACCCCCTGGCCGCCGTACAAATGGGTCTGATTTACGTGAACCCACAAGGCCCGGACGGCAACCCAGACCCCAAGCTGTCGGCCCACGATGTACGTGAGACCTTCGCCCGCATGGCCATGAACGACTATGAAACCGTGGCTTTGGTCGCCGGTGGCCACACCTTTGGCAAGATGCACGGCGCAGGCGACGCGGCCTTGGTCGGCCCCGAGCCCGAAGGCGCGCCCATGCACGAAATGGGTTTTGGCTGGATCAACAAACACGGCACTGGTAAGGGTGGAGACACCACCACCAGCGGCTTTGATGGCGCTTGGAAACCCAACCCTACGACCTGGGACATGGGTTACCTCAAAGTGCTGTTCAAGTATGAATACGTACAAATGACGACCGCCGCAGGCTCCATACAATGGCACGCCAAAGACTGCGCGCCCGAAGACATGGTGGTCGATGCTCATGACCCAAGCAAAAAGCACCCGCCCATGATGACAACGGCCGACTTGTCTTTGCGCATGGACCCTGACTACGAGAAAGTCTCGCGCCACTTTTTGAACAACCCCGATGAATTTGCCGACGCCTATGCGCGCGCTTGGTTCAAACTGACCCACCGCGACATGGGCCCCAAAGTCAACTACCTCGGCCCTGAAGTACCTGCTGAAGACCTGATCTGGCAAGACCCCATCCCCGCAGCCAAAGGTGCACCCATTGACGTCGCCGACATCACCGCCCTCAAGACAAGCATTTTGGCCAAGGGCTTGAGCGTGAGCGAGTTGGTGGCCACGGCATGGGCCTCGGCCAGCAGCTTCCGCGGCTCTGACAAGCGCGGTGGTGCTAACGGTGCCCGCATTCGTTTGGCCCCGCAAAAGGACTGGGATGCCAACCAGCCTGCACAGCTGGCCAAGGTGCTAGCAGCACTCGAGGCCGTGCAAGCAGCGTTTAACGCCAAAGGCGCAAAGCAAGTGTCCTTGGCCGACTTGATTGTGCTGGGCGGTTGCGCAGCGGTGGAGTCAGCCGCCAAAGCAGCAGGCTTTAACGTGCAAGTTCCCTTCAAACCTGGTCGCACCGACGCTAGCGCCGAGCAAACCGATGTGGATTCTTTTGCCGTATTGGAGCCTCAGGCCGATGGCTTCCGCAACTACCAAAAGAAAGCCTTCACGGTATCGGCCTAAGAGATGCTGGTCGACAAGGCCCAGTTGCTGGGATTGAGCGCCCCAGAAATGACTGTGCTGGTGGGCTGTTTGCGCGTCTTAGGCGCCAACACCGGTGGCTCTAAGCACGGCGTGTTCACCCAGCGCGTAGGCCAATTGAGCAACGACTTCTTTGTGAACCTGACCGACATGAGCGTGGTCTGGACGCCCACATCGTCAGCGGAAACTGCCTTTGAAGGCCGCAACCGCAAAACCGGCGCGGTTCAGTGGACAGGCACGCGCGTGGACCTGGTGTTCGGCTCCAACTCACAGTTGCGCGCCTTGTCTGAAGCTTATGCCCAAGACGACAACCAGGCCAAGTTTGTGCGTGATTTCGTGGCCGCCTGGAACAAGGTCATGAATTCGGACCGCTTCGATCTGGCGTAAGCCGCTTGATCATCCCCCGGAGCGACAAAACTCCGGGGGTTCTTACCTGTTGTTTTGCAGGAGGTGTGGCCTTGAAAGACATTGATGAACAAGTTGCGGTCAAACAAGGCCACTGGTTTTACGGTGGCTTGACCCTTTGCCCCGTTCGCATCGTGCACCTTCACACGCGCATTGGCAGCCAGGACCCCGAAGACCCGCCAGAGTTAGCAGACGACAGTTCAGCCGACTGTTTTTACATTCGTTATCGTACCCCCGGCCCTCATGGACAGTGGCAAAGCGGCGGTATGGCGATGAGCTTGCGCGAAGCCATTTTTTTAGCGCAACGCAATCTGGGACCCGTGTTGCAGTGGGAAGACTGAAGATATCATTCTCGAGCCCAGATGTGCGCAGTGTTCAATGATGCGACAAGATGGTCAATCAAGCTGTGTTCTAGCTTTCGTTATGGACAATCAAGCACTGATTGCAATCAAGCCTTTGATCTGATGTTTTTCAATAGAGCTAGCAACAAAGCCAGTTTCGATCAATTCATTGACGAAATTTTGTAAATAGACATTTGCCGCCGCCTTTCCAATTGCAATAGCAAAGCCATGATTGACCGTCATGAATTTGCCTTTCAATAACTTTCC
>CALCBL010000562.1 GCA_937897495.1 uncultured Burkholderiales bacterium | reverse complement strand
CGCACAAACCGGCCACCAGCCTTGCAAATCAGGGCGCAGCAGCCGGCTCCAACAAGCGCACCGCAAAGGGGTTGCGCTGGCGGGTATCCACCGTCACATGCACTGCCCGCACGTCACCGGCACCAGGCACTTCCAGTCGGGTGAGTTGCGTGATTGGTTTTTTGTTCAGCTTAAAGGGCTGGTCAAAGCGGAAAACATGGCTGTCGCCGTGAATCAGCAGCACCGGGATTTTGGATTGCGCCGCCAAGGGTAGCAAAGTCTCCCCAATGCTTGCGCGGAAACCAGAGTGCGCAGGAAAGTCCTCCCACAGGCTCTTTGATTCAAGCACGCTAGCTTGCATGGCCAGCACGATGGCTTTGGCCTGAGTCTGTGCGGCGCTTGCAAAGGCTTCACGTATCCAGGCGATGTTGGCCTTTTCACGTTCAAAAAATTCGGCTACGGCACGTGGGTCACGTACTTCAAAGTTGTTGTTGCTGCCCACGATGTGCAGCGTGGCAAACACCACGCCCTGATGAATCCAGCGCTGGTTTTCTACAAACTTGGCAAAGGCCGGTGCTGTCACCGACTGGTTTAGAACAGGCAGTGGCTGCTTGCCCAGCGACAAACCCGGCTTGTAAAAAGTGGCACGCAAAGCCTGCAGGCGCTCCAAGGGATCATGGCCGCCATTGTTGGCGCGGTAGCAGTCGGTCCACTCGTTGTCGCCCGGCGTGAAGACAAGGGCGCTGTCAAATAAGCCAAAATGACCGAGCTGCACTTGGGACTCCTCATCCGAGCACAGCGTAGAGCCCGATTTAAAGTCACCGACGTGAATCGAAAAATTAGGACGTTCTTGATTGATAGAACGTATCAGCGATTTGTAGGGCGCGTAGCCTTGCGCCGCTTGACCATAAGGCAAGTCACCCAAGGCCACAAAGCTAAAAGGCTGGGCCGCCACAACTTGGGCTACGGCGCACAAGAGCGCAAGCGTGCACCAGCGTTTGCAAAGAGAAATTGTGCTCATCTTCATTTGGTGTTTCCTTTTTAAAACTTTATTCTTTGACATCTGCAAGTCAATTTCATGACAACTTTGAGTTGGCGCTCCATGTATTTCTCATGCAATCCTTAGAAGCTCGCGTTGACACACCCATATCAGCATGAACCCCAAGGCCAATGTTCAACTTTGCTCGGCAACACGTTCGAGTTTCTTACTTAATACCCAAGACAGAGCGAGGAAAACAATCAGCATGACCATGCCGATGCCAGAGAAAGCATCATTTAATAACTTCTCCGAAATTTGGCCAAACGCATGGCCAGCAGAAAGAACGACACCAGACCAGAGTCCAGCCGCAACGAAATTGAATGCCAGAAATGTGGGCCAAGATAGGCGTGACATTCCGTAGGCAAATCCAGCAACACCCCGAATGCCGTGCGGATAGCGATGGAACAGAATTAGCCATACATAGTAGCGATCTACCAATCGCACAACGATCTGACTGCTGCGTTGAAGCCTTGGAAAAGGCGAAAGCCATTGTGTACCGAAGAAGCGCCCGATTCCGAAGCGGATCGTATCCCCTAAAAAACTGCCGGCCCAGACCACGGCAACGAGGGTGCCCAGATCAAGAGATCCTGAACTGGAGGCATAACCGGCAAACAGAGTTAGCAGCATGCTGTGCGACGCGGCGAAAGCGAAGATGAGTCCGTAGGCCTCATCACCGTGTAGGCGCAACAATTCAAAGAACGAAGCTAAATCGGTTGGAAAAATCAATG
>CALCBL010000561.1 GCA_937897495.1 uncultured Burkholderiales bacterium | reverse complement strand
AGGGGGTGCGCAAGGCGAGCACAAAATGGCGCGGGCCCTGCTGCCGGTCAAGGCCAACAGCGCGCATTGGCTAGCCCATCCAGGCTTTGCCGATGCGGTCGAAAAGTATTTGGAAAAAGAAGGCCACGGCGTGTCAGCCTATTTGGAAAACTTGGAAGGCCGATCGCCCCTTAAGGCGAAGTGATCGGCTTTTCGGTTTGATTAGGCGTTTTCTTTTTGGTAGTTGGCAATGCCATCCAAGATTTCTTTCTTGGCGGCTTCTGGGCCTTCCCAACCCAAAATTTTGACCCACTTGCCCACTTCCAAATCTTTGTAGTGCTCAAAGAAGTGTGCAATGGTTTTCAAACGCAGTGGGTTTAAGTCTTCAGGCTTTTGCCATTGGGTGTAGATGGACAAAATTTTGTCTGTGGGCACGGCCAACACTTTGCCGTCTTCGCCCGCTTCGTCTTCCATTTTCAAGATGCCAATGACACGGCAAGGCACGACAACACCAGGAATCAGCGGTACTGGGGTAATGACCAAGACGTCGACAGGGTCGCCGTCACCGCTGATGGTTTTAGGCACATAGCCGTAGTTGGTGGGGTAATGCATCGACGTGCTCATGAAGCGGTCGACAAAAATGGCGCCAGTGGCTTTATCGACTTCGTATTTCACGGGGTCGGCGTTCATCGGGATTTCGATGATGACGTTGAATTCTTCGGGAACTTTGCTACCGGGGGTGACGTTATCTAGAGACATTTTTCTGTAAATTTAAAAAGTTGAAACAAACCTAAGAACCCTAGGATTAACCCCCATTTTACTTTCACAGGGCTTGCTTCTTCAGCCCAATGCCCTTTTAATGCTTGAGTTGGCCAATCGACTCCTAGTGGGAGCGAGGAAGCAACGCAGGGAGGTGCTCCCAGAGCGTTGCACCTCCTTCTAGCTGTAAAAACTAAGGAGATTGATATATGACAGGCAATTCAGCGTTGATTTTGGCGCTAGTTTGTGGACTGATCGCCGTGATTTATGGCGTTTGGGCTCGCGGTTGGATTTTGGCCCAAGACCCTGGCAATGCACGGATGCAAGAAATTGCAGCCGCCATTCAAGATGGTGCAGCGGCTTATCTGGCCAGACAATATAAAACCATTGCCATCGTAGGCGTCGTCTTGGCCATCCTCATGGGTGTGTTCCTTGACAGCATGACCGCCATTGGCTTCGTCATTGGCGCCGTTCTTTCGGGTGCCTGTGGTTTCATTGGCATGAACATCTCTGTTCGAGCCAATGTGCGCACTGCGCAAGCGGCTACCAAGGGCATTGGCCCTGCCCTATACGTTGCCTTCCGCGGCGGTGCCATTACCGGCATGCTGGTGGTGGGTTTAGGTCTGTTGGGTGTCACGGGCTTTTACTGGTTCTTGGCTGGCAATGGCAACCACACCCCCGACGTCAAGCTGTCTGTCATCTTGAACCCCCTCATTGGCTTTGCCTTTGGCTCTTCCCTCATTTCCATCTTCGCCCGTTTGGGCGGCGGCATCTTCACCAAAGGTGCTGACGTGGGTGCCGACTTGGTCGGTAAAGTTGAAGCCGGCATTCCAGAGGATGACCCTCGCAACCCCGCCGTGATTGCCGACAACGTGGGCGATAACGTGGGCGATTGCGCCGGTATGGCGGCCGATTTGTTTGAAACCTATGCGGTCACCTTGATCGCCACCATGGTGTTGGGCTCGCTGCTCATCGCTGGTGCGCCTGGCAATGCGGTCATGTACCCCCTCGCCTTGGGTGCTGTGTCTATCATTGCTTCCATCATTGGCTGCTTCTTTGTCAAAGCGACACCCGGCATGGTCAATGTGATGCCCGCCTTGTACAAAGGTTTGGCCATTGCTGGCGGCTTGTCCTTGATTGCGTTCTATTTCGTCACGATGTGGATCATGCCCGACAACGCCATTTCGGCCACAGGTAGCCAAATGAAGCTGTTCGGCGCTTGCGCTGTAGGTTTGGCCTTAACGGCTGCACTGGTTTGGATTACTGAGTTTTACACCGGTACCCAATACAGCCCCGTGCAACACATTGCGCAAGCTTCTACAACAGGTCACGGCACCAACATCATTGCCGGCTTGGGCGTTTCAATGCGCTCCACAGCTTGGCCCGTGATTTTTGTGTGCATTGCCATTTTGGCGTCCTACAAATTGGCGGGCTTGTACGGCATTGCCGTGGCGGCCATGTCCATGCTTTCCATGGCCGGCATTGTGGTGGCTTTGGACGCCTACGGCCCCATTACCGACAACGCTGGCGGTATTGCCGAAATGGCCGAACTGCCAAGCAGCGTGCGGGACGTTACAGACCCATTGGACGCTGTGGGCAACACCACCAAAGCCGTGACCAAAGGCTATGCCATTGGCTCAGCCGGTTTGGCCTCCTTGGTTTTGTTTGCCGACTACACCCACAAACTCGAAACCTATGGCAAGGCCATTTCCTTTGACTTGTCCGACCCCATGGTCATTGTGGGCTTGTTCATCGGCGGCCTCATTCCCTACTTGTTCGGCGCCATGGCCATGGAGGCCGTTGGCCGCGCTGCGGGTGCTGTGGTGGTGGAAGTTCGCCGTCAGTTCAGCGAAATCAAGGGCATCATGGAAGGCACGGCCAAGCCAGAATACGGCCGCGCTGTTGACATGCTGACCACTGCGGCCATCAAGGAGATGATCATTCCTAGCTTGTTGCCTGTGGTGGTGCCCGTTGTGGTGGGCCTCATTTTGGGCCCCAAAGCTTTGGGTGGCTTGCTGATGGGAACCATTGTGACCGGCTTGTTTGTGGCCATTTCCATGTGTACCGGCGGCGGTGCATGGGACAACGCCAAGAAGTACATCGAAGACGGCCACCACGGCGGCAAAGGCTCTGAGGCTCACAAAGCCGCTGTAACCGGTGACACCGTGGGCGACCCCTACAAAGACACCGCTGGCCCTGCCATCAACCCGTTGATCAAGATCATCAACATTGTGGCCCTGCTCATTGTGCCTTTGATGATGCAATTCCACGGCTAAATTAGCCCTCTCAAACAAAGCCCGTTCATGGCAACATGTTCGGGCTTTTTTACGCGCAAAATACGCCTATGCAACTCAACTTCATTCACAACCAATCGGTGGCCAGCCAGACGGGGCAAACCATCCCCATGCTTGACCCTTCGGATGGCCAAGTTTTTGATCACATTCAACGCAGCACGGCCGCTGACATTGACCAAGCGGTGCAATCATCAAGGCAATGCTTTGAGGGACCTTGGGCCAAGATCAATGCCGCTGAGCGGGGTCGTTTGCTCATGGCCCTTTCACGCAAAGTGGCTGAGCATGCCGACGAACTCATGCAGCTTGAGCAACGCGACTGCGGCAAGCCCACACAACAAGCCATGGCCGATGCACGCGCTTTGGCCAGGTACTTTGAATACTACGCCGGCGCTTGCGATAAGTTTCATGGCGAAACCATTCCTTATCAAAATGGCTACAGCGTTCTCACATGGCGCGAGCCTCATGGCGTCACGGGTCACATCGTGCCTTGGAATTACCCCATGCAAATTTTTGGCAGGTGTGTGGGTGGTGCTTTGGCAGCAGGCAATGTCTGTGTCGTCAAACCCGCAGAAGATGCTTGCTTGAGTTTGATTCGCGTTGCGCAACTGGCGGCTGAAGTGGGCTTTCCAGCAGGTGCCATCAACATCGTCACAGGCTACGGCCACGAGGTAGGAGATGCCCTCGCCAAACATCCTGGTATTGATCACATCAGTTTCACTGGCAGCCCCACAGTCGGCACCTTGATACAACAAGCTGCAGCCGAAAGACATTGTCCTGTCACGCTTGAGTTGGGTGGCAAAAGTCCGCAAATCATTTTTGCCGATGCCGATTTGGATGCCGCCATTCCGGTGGTCATCAACGCCATCGTTCAAAACGCCGGACAGACTTGCAGTGCAGGTTCTCGCGTCTTGATTGAAAAAAGCATTTACGAGCCCTTGCTGGCGCGTTTGGGCGAGGCCTTTTCTAAGCTGCGTGTTGGCCCTGCCATAGCAGATTTGAATTTAGGCCCCCTGATTCGCGCCACCCAAAAGCAACGCGTTCAGGGTTTTTTGGCAGACGCGCAAGCTGCCGGCATTGCCACTGTGGCGCAAGGCGTGGTGGTGTCTGACGCGCCAGAATCTGGTTTCTACCAAGCACCTGTTTTATTGCGCGACGTTCCTGTCGACCACAGGGTGGCACAAGAAGAGGTGTTTGGCCCGGTGCTGTCAGCCATGTGTTTTGACGGCGAAGATCAGGCCGTGCAACTTGCCAACGCCACCTCGTTTGGGCTGGTGGCTGGCGTTTGGACTCGCGATGGCGGGCGTCAATTCAGAATTGCCAAACGACTTAGAAGCGGCCAAGTGTTTGTCAACAACTACGGCGCCGGTGGCGGTGTTGAATTGCCCTTTGGCGGCGTCAAGTCTTCTGGGCATGGCCGTGAAAAAGGTTTCGAAGCCCTGTATGGTTTCACCACCTTGAAGACTGTGGCCATTCACCATGGCTAATTTTCTTGTGCGCTGAATTGTATTTGCAGTCATTTCATTTTTAGGATTTCAAATGAACATCAATCAAAAAGTGGTCATCGTGACGGGTTCTGGTGGCGGCATTGGCGAAGGCATTGCCAAACATTTCGCAGCACACGGCGCCAAGGTTTTGGTGAACGACATTCAAGCCGCTGCGGGTCAAAAAGTGGTCCAAGACATTCAAGCAGCTGGCGGCACTGCGGCCTTCTTTGCCGCAGACGTGACACGCTCAGACGATGTCAAAGCTTTGGTGCACGAAGCTGTGAAATTGTGGGGCCACTTGGATGTGATGATCAATAACGCTGGATGGACTCACCGCAATCGCCCTGCGCTGGAAGTCAGCGAAGATGAGTTTGACCGCTGCTATGCGGTCAACATGAAAAGTATTTATTTATCCACTGTTCACGCGGTACCAGAGTTTAGAAAAAATGGCGGCGGCGCCTTCATTAACATTGCGTCGACGGCTGGCATTCGGCCGCGCCCGGGCCTCACCTGGTACAACGGCTCTAAAGGCGCAGTCATTACCACCAGCAAATCTTTGGCCGCTGAATTAGGTCCTGACAACATTCGTGTCAATTGCATCAACCCTGTGTTCAACCCCGACACCGGTTTATCGGCAGAGTTTGCTGGCGGCCCAGTGGACGATGCCAGGCGCGCCAAGTTCATGGCCTCCATTCCACTCGGTCGTTTTTCGACCGCATTGGATGTGGCCAATGCCGCTTTGTATTTGGCCAGCGATGAAGGCTCCTTCATCAGTGGTGTGTGCATTGAAGTAGACGGCGCACGTTGTGTCTGAACGCGTTATTCCCATCATCAGTCAGCCCCTAGGGAATCTGCCCATTCCTGAGCCTTCACAAGCCCAGGCTTGGGCGCCAGGACAACAGTTGCTTGATCAAAGAAAGCGGCCTTTGCGCGATTTGCGCATCAGCGTCACAGACCGTTGCAATTTTCGGTGCAGCTATTGCATGCCCAAAGAAATTTTCAACAACGACTACGTCTATTTGCCACACAGTGCGCTGCTCAGCTTCGAGGAAATTACGCGCACGGCCCAAAGCTTCATTGCCTTGGGTGTTGAAAAACTTCGACTGACGGGCGGCGAGCCCCTGCTGCGAAAAAATCTAGAAGTTCTCATTGCTCAGTTGGCAGCCTTGAAAACTTTGGCCGGCCAAGACTTGGACATCACCCTCACAACCAACGGCTCCCTTTTGGCAAAAAAAGCCCAGGCCCTCAAGAGTGCTGGCTTAAAACGAGTGACGGTTAGCCTCGATGGACTTGACGACGAGGTCTTCAAGCAAATGAACGACGTTGACTTTCCGGTCAGCGACGTGCTTGAGGGCATTCAAGCTGCACAAGCTGCCGGCTTAGGGCCCATCAAAGTCAACATGGTGGTCAAGCGCGGCACCAACGAACAAGAAATATTGCCCATGGCGCGGTACTTCAAAGGCAAAGGCATTGCACTTAGATTCATTGAGTACATGGATGTGGGTGCCACCAATGGCTGGCGCATGAATGAAGTGATGCCAAGCGCTGACATTTTGCACGTGCTGCAAACCGAGATGTCATTGACACCGCTTCAAGCCAGCCAGGCTGGCGAAACAGCAGAGCGTTGGGGTTATCTGAATGAACAAGGCGTTCACGATGTGAGCTTGGGCGAAATTGGTTTCATCAGCAGCGTGACCAAAGCATTTTGCAGCGATTGCAACCGCGCGCGCTTGACCACCGAAGGTCAACTCTATCTGTGTTTGTTTGCTTCGCAAGGCTATGACCTCAAACCTTTGGTGCGAAGCGAGTTGGATCAAAGCGCCCTCACGCAGGCCATTGCTGCCATTTGGTCGCAACGAGATGACCGGTATTCTGAACTTCGAGTCTCAGAGCCTGCATTGGAAAACGGTTCAACGCCAAGCGGCGCCAAACGCAAGGTTGAGATGAGCTACATCGGCGGCTAATCTCATTCAATAGACATCCACGGAACAATACGCATACATGAACGATCTGAGCATGACAGGCTTAATTTTGGCCGGAGGTCGAGGTGCACGCATGGGCGGCGTTGACAAAGGTTTGCAAAATTTCAATGGCACCCCACTCACCCTTCACACACTCATGCGACTGCAAATGCAAACGTCTGAGCCCTTGTCCCAGATCATGGTGGTGGCCAACCGAAACTTGTCGGCCTATGAATCATTTGGGGTGCAAGTATGGCCCGACAGCACGGATGGTTTTGCAGGCCCCCTTGCCGGATTTTTAACAGGCCTTGAACGCTGTGAAACAGACTTGTTGCTGACCGTGCCTTGCGACAGTCCCTTGTTTCCTTTCGATTTAGCGCAGCGTTTGTTGGACACCTTAATTTCTGAGGAAGCCGATATCGCAGTGGCCGCCGCCAAAGAAGAGGACGGCACTGTGCGAGCGCAACCAGTCTTTTGTTTGATGCGGGTGAACTTGCTAGAAAGTTTGGTCAAGTTCATGCAGTCGGGTGGCCGCAAAATTGATGCTTGGACAGCCCTTCATAAAACCGTGTTGGTGCCGTTTGACACACCCGATGTCGACCCCCGTGCCTTCTTCAATGCCAATACCCTCGAAGAATTGCACCGCCTCGAACAAACCACATGACACACCCACCGTCACTGGCTGACATTGCCGCACAACTTGAAGCTTATGACCCGCAGGCACTACCTGCCAATGAGGTCTTGAATTTTCTGGATCACTTGGTGACGCCAGTGCACGACTCAGAATCAGTCGACATCTTTGCAGCATTGGGCAGAGTCACTGCACAAGACGTGATCAGCCCCCTCAATGTGCCACCGCACGACAACTCCGCCATGGATGGCTTTGCCTTCGATGGCGCCCAATTGCGTGACACGCAAAGCTTGTCGCTGAAAGTGGTGGGCACCGCACTCGCGGGAAAAGCATGGGCAGGTGCTGTTAACGCGGGCGAATGCGTGAAGATCATGACGGGCGCCATCATGCCCGAAGGACTGAACACGGTGGTGCCGCAAGAGCTTTGCCAAATCACTGCTAGCGAAACCATTGAAATTCCTGCTGGCCTGCTCAGGTCAGGTGATAACCGCCGCTTGTGTGGCGAAGACATCATGCAGGGGCATGCTGCCCTTCTCAAGGGTGCCTTGATCACGCCTGCAGCAGCAGGACTGCTGGCCAGTTTGGGGGTTCCCAATGTTTTGGTGGTGCGGCGCTTGCGGGTGGCTTATTTTTCAACGGGCGATGAAATCTTGAGTCTGGGCGAAGCGCCGCGCGAAGGCGCTGTGTATGACAGCAACCGTTACACGGTGCATGGCATGCTTCACGCGCTTGGCTGCGAGATGATCGACATGGGCGTTGAAGCATGCAATGCACC
>CALCBL010000560.1 GCA_937897495.1 uncultured Burkholderiales bacterium | reverse complement strand
CATGCCATGACTTTAGACATCGATTGCCGAAATTCGCCAAAAAGTGGTTTTGCAGCCCTTCGAAACTTGACACTCCTCGGCTTGGCCGCTTTGTCTGTTTCAGTTTCAGCGCAAACCACACCGGCACAAACGACAGCTGCCTCAGCCATTGCAGGCGCATCCATGCCTGCCAATATGAGCCTCATGCAATACGACAAGCCTGACCGGGCAGAAAAGATTTTAGAAGCGGCCACCAAGGAAGGCACGCTCACACTTTACACAGCATTTCGGCCCCAAGATCTTCCTTTGATCATTGCCCCTTTTGAAGCCAAATACGGCATCAAAGTCAAATCGTGGCGATCTGGCAGCAACAACGTCACGCAGCGTGTGATCCGCGAAGCGGCAGGCAGAAGGCCTGAGGTCGATGTCATCATGATGCCCGCCAGCGAGATGGAGGCTGTGTACCGAGAAAAACTTCTGCAAGCTGTCACATCGCCTTTGACCAAGGACCTGATACCCATTGCATCACCTCCTCATAAAAACTGGGCCACCGTCTTCATGAATGTGACGGTTCATTCTTACAACACACAACTCATTAAGAAAGAAGAGCTTCCAAAGTCTTTCAATGACTTGCTAGACCCTAAATGGAAAGGCAAGTTAGGCATTGAATCCAAGGCAGAAGAGTGGTACAGCAAAGTGATCGGCGTCATGGGGGAAGAAAAAGGTCTCAAATACTTCCGCGAATTGGTGGCTAAAAATGGCTTGTCTGCCCGCCTAGGCGCTTCCTTGCTGCACAACCTTGTGATCGCCGGTGAAGTACCTTTGGCACTGACGGTCTACATCGATTTGCCAGAAAAAGACAAAAGGGCTGGTAAACCTGTGGATTGGTTTTCCCTTGATCCCGTGGTTGCTCAGGGCTTCAACATGTCCATTGCGCAAAAAGCGCAACACCCTAATGCCGCTTTGCTCTTTTACGACTACATGCTGTCAAATGAAACGCAGCGATTATTGACATCATTGCATTACTACCCTGCCAGCACCAAAGTTACCAACCCATACCCCAACATGAAGATTGAAGTGATAGACCCTGTGACCACCATGGACAACTTTGGAAAATGGACCAAATCATTTGACGAAGTCGTTATCAAGAACTCAAGCTCCAAATAATTACTTGGATTCAACATGAAAAAAACGATCTCCGCTACAAAATCAACAACAAGCAAATCAACAGCAGCCAAGACGGCAAAGCCCTCTAAATCTTCGCCGTCAGAACAACGAGGCTATCGTGATCTTCACGAGCACTTGGCCGAACTTGACAAGCAGGGACTTCTAATTACCGTTGATCGACCTATCAACAAAGACACTGAACTTCACCCCTTGGTTCGTTGGCAATTTCGAGGTGGTATTGCCGAGCCAGACCGCAAAGCATTTCTGTTTACCAATGTGGTCAATGGCAAAGGAAAAAAATACGATATCCCAGTTGTTGTAGGCGCACTGGCCGCAACCCGAAAAATTTACAGCGTCGGCATGGGTTGTGAAATTGCAGACATTGGCAAAACTTGGAGCCATGCCATTGCCAACCCCATCAAACCCAAAGTTGTTAAAGATGCTGCTTGCCAAGAAATTGTCATACAAGGCAAAGACCTGTTAAAGCCTGGCAAGGGCGTTGACGGTTTGCCTATTCCCATCTCGACACCAGGTTGGGACAATGCACCTTACACCACTTTGTCGCAGTACATTACAAAAGACCCAGAGACTTGTATTCAAAACATGGGCATCTACCGGGGGCAAGTCAAGTCACCCAC
>CALCBL010000559.1 GCA_937897495.1 uncultured Burkholderiales bacterium | reverse complement strand
CCAATGGCATTGCCATTTTTTCCACAGCCGAAGCAATGAAAAAATTGTTTGGTGGGGCTGACTGTGAAGCTGGGCGATTTTTCGCCGTGAAAGGGGCAAAGGACCATGAAATTGGCACCGCCTTTTTTCAGCTGCACAAAGCGGCCAACGACCTCCACCACATCTACGCGGGATATTAGTTCTTGAATAAAAGACTGAGGAATGGCCACACTTGTATTTTCGCCCAAGTTAGAGCCTCTTTAGACAAAAAAAAGCCCCACGATGTGGGGCTTTTTGTTGCGGGCATAAAAAAATCAGGCAGCCTTCTTTTTCGCTTTGGCCTTTTTCTTTTTAGCGACCTTTTTGGCCGCTTTGGGCGCTTCAGCGGCAGGTTTGGCTGCAGGGGCTGCAGCGGGGGCCGCGGCAGGAGCTGTTGCGGGAGCCGCGGGAACGACGGGGGCTGTAGGTGCTGCAGTTTGAGCCACAGAGGCTAAAGCAGAAATACCCAACGCGCCAGCAAGGATGATTTTGTACATGTAGTTTCCTTTTTTGAAGACAGCTTAAGGATACAGCGAATGTGTCGGCCAACTGGCTGACTTCAATCAATATTCAGGGTGTGTACGCCAAACTTGCCTGACTTTTTGTCGGCAAAATAATGCTTCAAAGTTTCTTGCACGGTTCTAAAGGCCAAGTCGTCCCAAGGAATTTCTGTTTCAGAAAACATTCTGGCCTCTTGAGTTTCAAAACCAGGATCGAACTGCTCATTCTCCAACTCGGCCAAGAAGTAGAGATGGACCTGACCCACACGGGGCACGCTCATGACTGTAAAAAGAGAGCCCATTTTGAAATGTGCACCTGCTTCTTCGGAAGTTTCACGCGCGGCGCCTTCTGAAGTAGATTCACCCAACTCCATGAAGCCAGCTGGAAGTGTCCATTTGCCTTTGCGGGGCTCGATGTTTCGCTTGCAAAGCAACACACGTTCGCCAAAGTGAGGAACCGTGCCGACGACATTGAGGGGATTTTCGTAATGCACCAAATGACATTCAGTGCAGATGGCGCGTAGCTTGGTGTCGCCATCGTCGGGAAGTCGATACAACACCGCCGAGCCACAAGCTCGGCAGTGTTTAATCAGCTGTCTTTGATAGCTCAAGCCTTTTTCGCAGGTGCTTTGGCGGCTGGCGCTTTGGCATGTTTTTCGATCAATGCGCGGGCTGTGTCGATCAACTTGCGTCCGTCGAAGCCGCGCTTGTTCATGTCCTCAATCCATTCCACTTCGAGCGCACGAGATTTGCGTCGGAATTCTTGAGCTTCTGCAGGGCCAACCGTGAAGATGGCATTGTTTCGATCGCTGGCTGTTTTGCGGCCTGACACATCGCCTTCTTGTTGAACTTTGCCCAACCAACCTGAAGTCTCCAACCCGCTGTTGTTGTCAATGATCTTCTTCAGATCTGCCGGCAATGAGTTGTATTTGGCCTTGTTCATGGCCATCACAAAGGTGGTGGTGTACAAGCTACCGCCAGCAGGATCAAACTCGGCGTGGAACTTGGTGAGTTCGTTGACCTTCACGGCAGGCACGACTTCCCAAGGAATGACGGCGCCATTGATGGTGCCTTTAGACAACGCATCGGGAATGCCAGGCAAGGGCATGCCAACAGGAATAGCACCCAGAGCCCCCATCAATTTAGTCACTTGACGGGTAGGGGCGCGCATTTTCAAGCCCTTCATGTCAGCCACACTTTTCACAGCTTTGTCCA
>CALCBL010000558.1 GCA_937897495.1 uncultured Burkholderiales bacterium | reverse complement strand
GTAGTCAAGAATGTCACCATGTCGGGCTGCGGTAGCGTCAGCTGTAGCTAATCAGCTTCAATACCGAGCCTATTGACTAGAACCACAAGAATTGGAAATCAAAAATGTCTGTGATCACCACCATTGAAGAGTTGCGTGTTTTGGCACAAAAACGTGTACCGCGCATGTTTTACGACTACGCAGACAGCGGCTCTTGGACAGAAAGCACCTACCGCGCTAACGAAAGTGATTTCCAAAAAATCAAATTGCGTCAGCGTGTGGCGGTCAACATGGAAAATCGCAGCACAACAAGCACCATGATTGGGCAGCAGGTGGCCATGCCGGTCGCCATTGCGCCCACCGGCCTGACTGGCATGCAACACGCCGATGGTGAAATATTGGCAGCTCGGGCTGCCAAAAAATTTGGCATTCCCTTCACGCTTTCAACCATGAGTATTTGCTCTATTGAGGATGTGTCCAAAGGCACAGACGGCCACCCCTTCTGGTTTCAGCTGTATGTCATGCGAGATCGAGATTTCATTGAGCGCCTGATAGAGCGTGCACGTGCTGCCAATTGTTCAGCTTTGGTCATTACCTTGGATTTGCAGATTTTGGGTCAACGTCACAAAGATTTAAAGAACGGCTTATCTGCGCCGCCCAAATTAACCGTCGCCAACTTGATCAATATAGCAAGCAAGCCGCGCTGGGCTTTGGGCATGTTGGGCACATCGCGCCGCGAGTTTGGCAACATTGTGGGTCACGTCAAAGGCGTTGAGAACATGGGTTCACTTTCAGCTTGGACAGCCCAGCAGTTTGATCCGCGCCTCAACTGGGGTGATGTGGAGTGGATCAAGAAACGCTGGGGCGGCAAAATCATTTTGAAAGGCATTCAAGATGTTGAAGATGCTCGCCTGGCTGTTGAAAGTGGTGCCGATGCCATGATTGTGAGCAACCACGGCGGCCGTCAACTCGACGGCGCTCAAAGCAGCATTGAGGCCTTGCCCGCCATTGTGGATGCCGTGGGCAAACAGATTGAAGTTCACATGGATGGTGGCATTCGCAGCGGTCAGGATGTGTTGAAGGCTCGCGCATTGGGCGCACAAGGCACGTACATTGGTCGCGCTTTTTTGTACGGCCTTGGCGCCATGGGCCAGCCTGGTGTAGAAAAAGCACTGCAAATTATTCACAACGAATTGAGCTTGACCATGGCCTTTTGCGGCCGCACACAAATGGACACGGTTGACAAGAGCATCTTGTTGCCAGGCACTTTTCCTCAATAAAGTGTCTCACTTTGCTTTGAGTTTGTGACTGACATCAAAGCACCGCCATCGCCGCTCACACGGCGCATTGCCCACCTTGACATGGACGCTTTTTATGCGTCCGTCGAGTTGCTGCGTTACCCCCAACTCAAAGGCCTACCCGTGGTCATCGGCGGTGGCAGACGCAAAGAAGATGACCTGTTGGGGCGCTTGCGCTTAGCCCATCCTGACTTCGAATGGTCTGCCGACAATCTGTCTGAAATACCCTTGGATTTTTTCCCGCGCATTGAGGGCTATACCGGTCGCGGCGTGATCACCACGGCCACCTATGCGGCCAGGCAATTTGGCATTGGCTCGGCCATGGGGCTGATGAAAGCCGCCAAACTCTGCCCTCAAGCCATTTTGTTGCCGGTGGATTTCGATCAATACAGGCACTACTCGCAAGTCTTCAAAGGCATCATCACGGAAATTGCGCCGCTCATGGAAGACCGCGGCGTAGACGAGGTTTACATTGATTTCACAGAGGTGCCGGGCGGCCAACGTGAAGGCGGCAGGGTGTTGGCACGCTTGATTCAAAAATGCATTTTTGAAGCCACTGGCCTGACCTGCTCTGTGGGCGTTGCACCCAACAAACTGATTGCCAAAATGGCCAGCGAGTTCAACAAGCCCAATGGCATTTCCATCGTTCATGAAGAAGACTTGCAAACGGCCATCTGGCCCTTGAGTTGCCGCAAGATCAATGGTGTGGGCCCCAAAGCAGATGAGAAACTCAAACTGCATGGCATTCAAACCATCGGCGAATTAGCCGCCTGCGAACTTCAGTGGCTGCAATCGCACTTTGGCAAAGTCTATGGCGCATGGTTGCACGAGGCGGCTTGGGGCCGTGACGACCGACCCATCAGCACCGAAAGCGAGCCCGTTAGCATCAGCCGAGAAACCACCTTCGAAACCGACTTGCATGCTGTGCGAGACAAAGAAGAATTGGGTAAGGTGTTTACCAGGCTTTGCCAACAATTGGCCGCCGATTTAAAGCGCAAGGGCTACGACGGCAAAACCATCGGCATCAAGCTGCGATATGACAATTTCAAAAGCGTGACACGCGATCAAACCCTTAGCTTTTACACACAAGACGCCCAAGAGATTCGTAAGTTTGCGGGCCTGTGTTTAAAGCGAGTAGATTTGTCGCGCAAACTCAGATTACTGGGCGTACGCGTTGGGTCTTTGGTCAAACACGGGACAGCACCCGAACCCAACGCAAGCTACAGTTTGCAACAATCTCCAAACACCGAACTCAACGAGGCCAGCCCCGATGGACAAACTCAATTGCTTTTCTTTGACGACGAATGACCATGTTGCACATTTGGTGCTGAACAAGCCCGAGTCGCTCAACACCATGCACCCTACATTTTGGCGCGAGCTGGATACGGTGCTACGCCAATTGAACGATGCCGGCCAGGCAAGGGCTTTGGTCATTTCTAGCACTGGCAAGCATTTTTCTGCAGGCATGGCCCTCGAAACTTTCTCCAGCGACATCTCCATGGACGCAGACAGCGCAGAGGGCCGTGCGGCCATCTACGACTCTCTCACCGATATGCAGACCACCTTCACACTGCTTGAGAGCATGCGAATCCCAGTGATTGCAGCCATTCATGGCGGCTGTATTGGCGGTGCGGTCGACATGGTCACGGCTTGCTGCATTCGCTATGCCTCGCAAGACGCGTTTTTCTGTATTCAAGAAATCAACATTGGCATGGTGGCCGATGTGGGCACACTGCAGCGTTTGCCCAAATTGTTGCCCATGGGTTTGGTCAAAGAATTGGCCTACACCGGCCGCCGCTTGAGTGCTGAAAATGCTTTGAAGCACGGCTTGGTCACGCAGGTGTTTGAGACACAAGAGGCCATGGTGGCAGGCGCCTTGGCTTGCGCCAAAGAAATGGCCAACAAGCCGCCCGTGGCCATTTGGGGCACCAAACAAGCCCTGAACTATGCTCGCGATCACAGCGTAGAAGACAGTTTGCGCCAAATGGGTTGGCTGCAAGGCGCCATTTGGAGCAACCCGCATATCCGTGAAGCCATTGCAGCCACCAAAGAAAAAAGACCTGCGAAGTTTCCGCCACTTGCCCCGCTCAAAGGCTTTAAAACTCTGGGCTAAAGCAAGCTTGTGTCGCCCTCAATTTATTGCCGCGCTGTGCGAATATTTTTGGGCGGTGATTGGGGGTGACTGGTGCGCCATGGGTTGATGTCCAAGCCACCCCGCCTTGTGTAACGGGCATACACCGACAGCTTCAAAGGTTTGCACCGCGTCCAAATGTCCATGAAGATGCGCTCTACGCATTGCTCGTGAAACTCATTGTGATTTCTGAAGCTCACAATGTATTGCAGCAAGCCTGCTTGATCAATTTGATCGCCCGAGTATGAAATTTGAACACTCCCCCAATCGGGTTGGCCTGTGACCAAACAATTGCTTTTAAGCAGGTGACTCACGAATGTTTCAGTCACTGGCGCTTCATCTTGTTGCGCCTTGAGCAATTCTGGCGCAGGCTGATAGTGTGTGCACTCAATGTCCATGCGGTCCAAATTAAGGCCATCCAATTCATGCACGGGCTCTTTGTCAAACTCTTCGGGCAGAATGATTTTGACGCCACAGCGAGCCAGAATTTTGCCGCCATGCCACAAAGCTGTATCCAGATCGTCACGCATGCAATCACGCACCGCTTGCACATCGACAAAGCGCGAGGCATTGAAACTGTTGAAGTACAGCTTCAAAGATTTACTTTCAATGATGTGAGTGCTTTCTGCGGGCACCGTGATGTGCGCAATGGCCACTTGAGGCTTGCCCTTCAGATTGAGCCACGAGAGCTCAAACGCAGTCCACAAATCTGCACCAAAGAAAATAGGCGAACCTACAATGCCCAACTCTTCGCGCTTGACAGCACGGGGAATTGGAAACAACAAGGACGCATCGTATTGATCGACATAGGCGCTGTTTTTGCCCAGCTGCGATTGCTCTGGCTGGTTCATACCGCACCCTTTTCGCGTCGACGGAAAACCCAACGATTGACATCTGACTCAGAGTCCTCATAGGCATAGCCTTCCAGGTTGAAGTCCTTCAACTTTTCTGGATTTTGAATGTGTTTCTGAATGGCATAACGCGCCAGCAAACCACGCGCGCGCTTGGCAAAGAAACTGATCACTTTGTACTTGCCGCCTTTGTATTCTTCAAACACGCACTCAATGACTCGCGCCTTCAAGACCTTTTGATCAACCGCCTTGAAATACTCTTGCGACGCTAAATTAACGACGACCGGCGTTTTGTCTTTCAACAATTGCGCGTTCAGATGCTGCGCAATGCTTGCACCCCAAAATTGGTACAAATTTTTGCCACGCAAATTGGTCAAGGCTGTTCCCATTTCCAAGCGATAGGGCTGCATCCAATCTAAGGGACGCAATACGCCATACAAACCACTCAGAATACAAACATGGTCTTGCGCCCACTCAAGGTCTTTGGGTTTCAAGGATTTGGCTTCCAAGCCGTCATAGACGTCACCGTTGAAAGCCAATACCGCTTGTTTTGAGTTTTTAGCCGTGAATTTAGGGCGCCATGCTTCATATCTGGCCACATTCAGGGCAGCCAAGTTGTCGCTCAAATCCATGAGTTCAGAAATTTGCGCTGGCGTTTTATGTTTCAATACCTCTATCAATTCTGCAGATTGCGAGACGAATTGGGGCAAGGTATGGGGCACGCCTTCGGCCGGAGAGTCGTAATACAACGATTTAGCAGGAGACAATAGAAGCAACATGTGCAAAATCCTTT
>CALCBL010000557.1 GCA_937897495.1 uncultured Burkholderiales bacterium | reverse complement strand
TGAAGGGCCTGGAAGGGCGCGCTGCTGAACGGGGTGTTTCGGATCTCCGGGATAGCAAATGACCCGCATGCCTTCCACATCGAAGGGCTCTGGTTGAATCACAGGAGGCGTGCGCAGCGCCGCATCCTCTAGGGCATGATCGACAGAGTTAAAAATACTCAAGTGCGACAAGCTCATAATTTGCGGTGGAGCCAACAGTATTTCTCCCGCCCAATATTGCACCAGCGCCTGCCTGGGTGTGGTCCACAAAACTTCTGTGGTTTCGTGATTGTCTTGAATGGCAGTTTGTAAAGCAGGAGCTCTGGCCAAAAAGAAACGTGTGTCAAAGCGCTTTGACATCATGGAGGGCATGCGAGGTGTGATCCAACGCGACCAAGGTCGCAGGTCAGTGCACCTGAGTTGCAAGCCACATTCTTCTTGAGCTTCTCGCAAGGCAGCGACGAACAAACTTGCGGCATGCTCAGGCGCAATGTCTGGTTCGCCAAGTTGTGCATGCAAGGCTTCGAGGGGTTGGCCTAGGCCGTCCAAAGCGCTAGGACTGGCATCGGCCTCATCGCGCTTGCCACCCGGAAATACAAAGGCCCCACCCAAGTCCTTGGAGTCTGTATGGCGTTTGAGCAACAAAACTTCCAAACCAGCCGAACCCTCGCGCAGCATCAAAACGGTGGCTGCGTCACGCGGTGGGGTGTCAACGATGTGAGAGGTGATTTGCATGAGGGTTTAAATTGAGTAACATCGCAAGGCTATCAGATTGAGGAAACCAAATGAGCATCGATTTTCAAGGACGTGTCGCCATTGTCACAGGTGCAGGTGGCGGCTTGGGTAAACAACACGCGCTGGCGCTGGCCAAGCGGGGCGCTAAAGTGCTGGTGAATGACCTGGGGGGCAATGTCCACGGAGAGGGTGGCTCTGTCAGCGCAGCCCAGGCGGTGGTAGACGAAATCATCAGCGCGGGTGGCGAGGCGATCGCCAACGGCGCATCTGTGACCGACTACGAAGCCGTTCAGGCCATGGTGAAGCAAGCCATGGACAAATGGGGACGCGTTGACATCTTGGTGAACAATGCCGGCATTCTGCGCGACAAAAGTTTTTCCAAAATGGAAATTTCAGATTTTCGCTTGGTCATGGAAGTTCACGTGATGGGCGCTGTGCATTGCACCAAAGCGGTTTGGCCCATCATGCAGGCTCAAAGTTATGGCCGCATCGTCATGACCACTTCTTCCAGTGGCCTGTACGGCAACTTTGGCCAAGCCAACTATGGTGCTGCCAAAATGGCATTGGCAGGCATGATGCAAACGCTAGGCATTGAGGGCGAAAAATACAATATTCGCGTCAATTCATTGGCGCCCACTGCGGCCACTCGCATGACCGAGGGTTTAATGCCTGAAGCCGTTTTGAAAGCACTAGAGCCACAAGCTGTGGTGCCCGCCATGTTGGTCATGGCTTGTGAAGATGCGCCAAACAGAACCATTATTTGCGCAGGTGCGGGTAGCTTTGAAGTTGCCAACATCACCCTCACACAGGGTGTGCATTTGGGTATGTCGGATCACACGCCAGAGCAATTGCTGGCGGCCATGGGACAAGTGAAAGACCGCCACGGCGAGTTGGTACCAGGCTCGGGTTCAGGTCAAGGCAGTTTGGAAGTTGGGAAGGCCATGGCAGCCCACAAGGCTTAACTCAGTGTGAGTACAACAGGTGTGTGATCGCTGGGGCGCTCGTTTTTGCGGGGTACTTTGTCGATCACGCAGCCTGTGGCGCAAGCCTTTAATGCGTCTGTGATCAAAATGTGATCGATGCGCATACCGCGGTTTCGTTTGAAACCAAAGTCGCGGTAGTCCCACCAGCTGAAGCTTTTTTCAGGTTGATCAAACAGCCTGAAGCTGTCGTGCAAACCCAATTGAATCAAGCTGTTCAGATGCTCTCGCTCTTCAGGTGTGCAGTGAATGGTGCCTGCCATACCCACAGGGTCCCACACATCGAGGTCGTCAAATGTGATGTTGTAGTCACCCATCAGTACCAGCTTGGGGTGGGCTGACATCTCTTGCTTCACCCACTGGTGCAATGCCGCTAGCCAGCGCATTTTGTAAACGAACTTGTCACTGTCAGGCGCTTGGCCGTTAGGAAAATAGCCACCGATCACGCGTACATCGCCGAAGGTGGCTGTGATGACGCGAGACATGTCGTCTTCAAAATCAGGAATATTTTTGACGACCTGTGTGCCTTCGATGCGAGAAATGAGCGCCACACCGTTGTAGGTTTTTTGACCAAACCATTGGGCGTGATAACCCGCTTCAGTGAAGGCTGCAAGCGGAAATTTGTCGTCGGTCATTTTGAGTTCTTGCAAAGCAAGCACATCGATGGCGTGATCGAGACCGAGCGACTCTTGCGCCTTCAACCAGTCAATGACCTGAGGCAGCCTGACGGTAAGAGAGTTGACATTCCAAGTAGCAAGTTTCATGGGAATTGATCGACCTTCAAACAGTCCGTTGGTAAGTCACAAAACTGAATTTCAAACCAGACACAGCTGTGTGTGACTCACGAGATGTTTCGTGCCATGTTGCATCTAAGGCTGGTGCGTAGGCATCGCCTTCAAATGCTTGTTCAATTTCAGTGACCACAGCTTCGTCGGCGATGGCGACTGCTTGGGCATAAATGTCTGCACCGCCCATGACCCAAAGGTCTTTGTCGTCTGGACAATGTGCCAAAGCCAAAGTTAAACCTTCTTCCAGTGAGTGCACCGCGTGCGCACCTTCTGCGTGCCAATCTTTTTGTCGGGTCAGAACCAAGTTGGCTCTGCCAGGTAGAGGTCTGAATTTGGCGGGGATAGATTCCCAAGTTTTTCGGCCCATCAAAACAGGGCAGCCTAAGGTGGTGCGCTTGAAATGTGCCAAGTCTTCAGGCAAGTGCCATGGCATTTGATTGTTTAGGCCAATCACACCGTTGGCAGCGCGCGCGTAAATGAGCTTGAGCTTCATTAGACGGCCACCGGCGCCTTGATGGCTGCGTGGCACTGATAGTCCAACACTTCAAAGTCTTCGTACTCGTATTCAAAGATGGAGGCTGGTTTGCGTTTGATGTGAAGGGTGGGATAGGCCAGCGGCGCTCTACTGAGTTGCAGTGCAACCTGCTCTTTGTGGTTGCTGTAAATGTGGCAATCACCACCTGTCCAAATGAAATCGCCCACCTCCAAATCGCATTGCTGCGCCATCATGTGAGTCAGCAAGGCATAGCTTGCAATGTTGAAGGGCACGCCCAAGAAAATGTCGGCGCTGCGCTGGTACAACTGGCAACTGAGTTTGCCTTTGCCGCCTTCGATCAAGGGCGGTGCCACATAAAACTGAAAAAACGCGTGGCAAGGCATGAGGGCCATTTTTGAAAGTTCGGCGACGTTCCAAGCGCTGACAATGATGCGACGTGAATCAGGATTTGTTTTGAGGGTGCGAATGACATCTTCAATTTGGTCGATGTGGCCGCCATCGGGTGTGGGCCAACTGCGCCATTGCACGCCATACACGGGGCCAAGATCGCCGTCTTCTCGTGCCCACTCATCCCAAATGGTGACGCCTCGTTCGCGCAGCCAGTTGTTGTTGCTTGAGCCTGTGAGAAACCACAAGAGCTCTTGAATGATGGAGCGCAGATGAACTTTTTTGGTGGTGACCAGTGGAAAGCCTTCGTTCAAATCAAAACGCATTTGATGGCCAAACACGCTGGTGGTGCCAGTGCCGGTGCGGTCGGCTTTGAAGACGCCATGGTTATTCACGTGGCGCATGAAATCTTCGTATTGAGAGCGAATGGGGCGTGTGGTCATGGGCTGGTCAAAATGGGTTGTTCGACGGCTTCGATTTCAATCTAGGCAGAGACCTAAATTTTAATCACTCTGCCGGGGTTCATGATGTTCTGGGGGTCCAAGGCCTGCTTGATGGCCTTCATCATGGCCAAGGCGGTGGGGTCTTTGTGGTGTGTGAGTTTGTCGGCCTTGAGACTGCCAATGCCGTGTTCGGCGCTGATAGAGCCGTTAAATGCTTGGACTTGGTCAAATACCCAAGTGTTCACTTCGTCTTCGTGATCGCGTAAAAAAGCGGGACCATCTGCCCCCGGCGGAGCTTGCACGTTGTAGTGCAGATTGCCATCGCCCAAATGTCCAAAATTGACCAAGCGAATGCCTGGTATTTTGGATTGGAGCAATGCATCGGTCTCGGCCACAAATTGTGGAATGAGCGAGACGGGCACGCTGATGTCGTGTTTGATGTTCAAGCCTTCATCGACTTGAGCCAAGGGAATGGTTTCGCGAATTTGCCAAAGACTCTTGGCCTGCGCCAAACTTTCGGCGACCACAGCATCTGTGACCCAGCCATTTTCCATGGCTGCTTCCATCAAAGCCTCAAAGCCCACACGGGCATGTGCTTCAGACTCGTAGTCAGAGTTTTCAAGCAAGACGCACCAAGGTGTTTCTTTGAAAAATGGCACTCTGAGTTGAGGGTGATGTTTGTCGACCAAACTCAGTGCAAATTGCCCCATCACTTCAAAACCAGTAAGGCCTGCGCTCAGTCGCTCATGCGCCAAACCCAACAAAGACACAGCAGCTTCCATGCTTGGCACGGCAGCCCAAGCCGTCAGTTGGGCTGCGGGCTGAGGATAGATTTTCATGCAGGCTGCTGTGATCACACCCAAAGTGCCTTCACTGCCAATCATGAGGTTGCGCAAATCGTAGCCAGTGTTGTCTTTGCGCAGGCCCGACAAGCCATGCCAAATTTCACCTTGGGCAGTGACCACTTCTAAACCTAAGCACAGCTCTCGCGTGTTGCCATAGCGAACCACCTGCGTGCCACCCGCGTTGGTGCCCAAATTGCCGCCTAAAGTGCAACTGCCTTCAGCGGCCAAACTGAGAGGAAAAAGGTAACCCGCCTTTTCAACATGCTCTTGTACAGATTGCAAAATACAGCCAGCTTCGGCCACAACCGTGAGGTTGGCAGGGTCAAGCGCGCGGACCTGGTTCATGCGCTGCAAACTCAGAACCACTTGTTGACCTGATTCATCTGGCACCGAGCCCACGACCAGGCCGGTGTTGCCGCCTTGGGGAACAATGCTGGTGAAGGTGTTGGCACAAGCCTTTACAACGGCGGCGACTTCTTGAACATTGGCTGGCCTAACGACAGCCAAAGCCCTGCCATGTGAGCGCTTGCGCCAATCTTGTTCCCATGCACTGAGATCTGTTTGAGGATCATCGTGGGTCAAAACGTTTGCATCACCGCAGATTCTGCGCAAGTTTTCTAACAAAGCACTCATATTTGAATTTCAGTGTGAAGGTTTTGATTCTTGAGAGTCGTCTAGGCTAACGCCTTCGCGCGCCATTTGAAAGCGCCAACGCACATGCAATGCGCAAGCTGCAAATAAAATGACACACAAAATGGTTTGGGCCAGTGCAAGCCCACTGGACCACCCTTTGTCGCCCCAAGCACGTACCACGCCCTCGGTGAAATAAAGCCAAATCATGAGGCTGACCCACCGGTAGGTGTACATGCGATTTTTCAACAAACCGGCCAATGGCCAGCACAAGGGCAGTACTTTAAGGGCCCACCAAGAGCCGCCTTCGCGCAATGGAGCAAGCCACAATTCCCAGAGCAGGCCCACCAAGATGAGTCCTAAAAGGCTGGCGACAGCAACCCATCGCGTCAATTCAATGGTCTTTGGTGTCAAAAATGGGGTTTGAGGTTCAGAGTCGTTCATGGCGATGGCATCATACCGGTCATGAAGCCGATTGAATCACTCCGCGCCACTTTGAACGAGATGTTGAAGTTTCCATGGCGCCAAATGTTGCGCACTTTGTGGCGTCGTTTCCGTGAAGTCCGACTCGGTACGACCGCCAGTTCCCTGACTTTCACCACTGTTTTGGCCCTGGTGCCCCTGTTTACGCTGGGTTTGGCCATTTTTACGGCCTTTCCCATCTTCTCCCAAGTCCAAGAGCAGTTGCAACGCTGGCTGATTGAAAGCTTGGTGCCTGAGAGCATTTCCCGTCAGGTATTGGGGTCTTTGACCCAGTTTTCACGCAAGGCCAGCCGGCTCGGCTTGGTGGGTTTGATCGCAGTCGTAGTGGCCTCTTTGGCTTTGCTGGTCACGATTGACCGTACTTTGGGTCAAATTTGGCGAGTCAGCCGTCAACGGCCGTGGGCCCAACGCGTCCTCATCTATTGGGCTGGTATCACGCTCGGGCCTCTGCTGTTGGGGGGGAGCTTGGCAATCTCGTCCTATTTGTTCACCGGCTATCTTTCAGGTTTGGGAGATTGGTTGCCTGTATCAGTTCGAAATTTATTGGACCTGGTTGAGTTTTGTTTGCTGGTGGCCTGCGTGACAGGCTTGTATTACTATTTGCCCAACACTCGCGTGGATTGGCGTCACGCTTTGATTGGTGGCGTGGCGGTTGCGGTGGGCTTAGAGTTGGCCAAAAAAGTGTTGGCTCTTTATTTGGCGCAAATACCTACTTACTCGGCCATTTATGGCGCTTTTTCTGCCGTACCCATTTTATTGGTCTGGATTTATGTGGCCTGGGTGGTGGTGTTGTTGGGTGCAGTGGTCACGGCCAGCTTGCCTGAAATTGGTCGACAGGCCAAAAGGCAAGCAGATGGCCCTGGCTGGTCTTTCAGGTTGGCCTTGGAAGTCTTGAGGTGCTTGTCGCTTGCTCGATCAAGCTCGCCTGAAGGTCTACGCATGTCGCAGTTGGCCGATGAACTCCACATTGAGCAGCGCCATGCACAGATCGTCTTGGATACTTTGGAAGAACTCAAGTGGGTAGGCCGCTTGGAGCAGTCCAACAGCAACACCGAAAGTGCGTGGGTGCTGTTGGTGGACATGTCAAACACTCAGCTTGAGCCTTTGGTTCAAAAACTTTGCTTGCATCCCTCTGAGGCCACCGAGTTGCTTTGGCAAAAAACCCAATTGACCCGCCTCATGCTGGTCGATGTGATCAAAACTTGATCTTGCCCGTCCACATGTCTTTGTACATGACCCAGTCGCCCATGAAGCTGTAAAGAGGTCGTTTAAAGCTGGCAGGTTTGTTTTTCTCAAAACCAAAATGGCCTATCCATGCGCAGCCGTAGCCACACAGCAAACCGTACAAGAAGTACTGAGGCTTGGCAGTGGCCACGAGCATCGCCAGGCAAATCAAAGAGAGGGTCGATCCTAAAAAGTGAAGGCGGCGGCACGTGATGTTGCTGTGTTCATTCAAATAAAAAGGATAGAACGATTCAAAGCTAGAGAAACTGCTTGCATCGGGTTCAAGCTTCAATTCTTCGGTGGTGTTCATGTGGCTCCTTAAAAAAAGAACGAATCAATGCGAGTTGGTTTGAAACGGGGCTTTTAAAAATCCCCTAAACCTGGCTCTGCCGCCTCTGGTTGGCAATTCGCTGAGTGCATAGTTCGGGAACCGATGCAAAAATCGACCTATCGCAATCCTACCTTCAAGTCGAGCCAAACTCAAGCCTGCACATTGGTGTACGCCAAATCCAAATGAAAGATGCTTATTTTGTGCGCGCCTTAAATCAAGTTTTTCGGGATCGTTAAATTGAAGAGGGTCGCGGTTGGCTGCGCCAATGCACAGCGTGACCAGCGCACCTTCGGGTAAATTGACGTTGCCAATTTGAGTTGCTTTCACTGCACGCCGATTGCTCAGTTGATTGGATGCTTCAAAGCGCAAAAATTCATCGATGGCCACATTGAGGATGTGCGCAGTTTGCTCAGTTTGCGAACTTGTTTGCACGCTCATGAGGTCAGACCTTAATTGAGCGTGTTGCGAAGGATGTTCGATCAAGCTGATCAATGCATTGCCAATTAAATTGGTCGTCGTCTCATGACCTGCATTTAAAAGGAAAATACAGTTTTGGAGCAGCTCAATTTCACTCAAGCTTTCGGAGTTTTGTGAATTTGAAGGCATGTCTTTGTCGCCCAAAATCAAGCGCGTTAAAACATCTTGATCAGGATTGCCGGGGTGTTTACGGCGATCGGCCACCAGGTCGCGCAGATAGCTGAGAAACTCCTGCACGCTGCGATGTCCAAGCTCTTCTTGTGCAGGTGTGAGGCGAGGTTCTAAGGCTCCCAGGATGGCCAATGACCAGCCCCTCAATGGGCCTCGATCTGCATGCGGCACATTGAGCAAGTTGCCAATGACTTCGACTGGAATGGCAGAGGCAAAATCTTCAATCAAATCGCCTTTTTGTTGGCCTTCCATTTTGTCTAAAAGGCCGTCCACCAATTGGGTCAATCCCGTCTCCATGGCGTCAATAGCACGGCGCGTCAGTGCACCCATGATGAGTTTGCGTACGCGAGTGTGCCTAGGCGCATCGTTGAACACCAAGCTGTTGGTGTGATGCTCGTAAAGGGGCGCGTCTTGTCCAAGTAATGCGAAGGGTGCTTGGTTAAATGGGGCGTGGTTGTATTTGGGTGCAAATTCAACGCGCTTATCAGAGCTGAAGGTTGCCGCATCTCGGTAAACCGCGACCAGATCTTCATGCCGGGTTAAAAAGTAAGAGCCATCGGGCATGTGTTTGATGGGTTCGTGCTGGCGCAGGTAAGCATAGACAGGATAGGGGTTGGCCAAAAAATCTGCGGGCAAATTGCGCAAATCAAACAAGCTGCAAATCTCTTGCACACGCTGCGTTGACAGCGCAGGTGTGATGAGTGAAGACGCGATGCGCAAAGTGCTCATCACTTTTTACAAAATGCAATCATGGCGCTCAATGTTTCTTCTGGCGCTTCGACCATGAGTTGATGCCCTGCATTGACCATGGCCACGTGGCCGTCATGGGCCAATTTGATCAAGCTCTGTGCAGCTTTGGGTTGTGTCATTTGATCTTTTTTGCCCAACAAGAACAAGGTGGGGCAGGTGACTTTGCGCATCGAAACTTCGCCTTGGTCATAGCTGTCGCAAGCCTTGAAGCCCTTGTTGAAAACATTCTCATGAGAGTTGCTGGCCAAGACTCTGCGCATCAGGGCTTTGCTGCCGCCTAGCAGCCATGTGCCTGGGCCCAGTGCGCTGGGTGGAGGCGCCAATGTAGAGTGAGAAAACACATTGACCATCTGAATGGCTTTTTGCGGATCGTTCAAGGAGCTGTCGAGCAAGGCGGGAGAGACCCGCATCGGATAGGCGGTACCCACCATCATCAATTGAGAAACCCGGCTTGGATTTTCGGCAGTGGCATGAAGCGCAATGAGCGAGCCAAAACTGTGGCCGATCAATAGGGCTTTTGAAACGCCAGCTGCATCAAGCAGGGCCATGATGCTTTGAGCGGCCTCTTGTACAGACGCAGGCGCTTTGCCCCCGCTTCTGCCGTGACCTGGCAAGTCAACAGCCAACACGTTCCAGCCATGGTTGGCAAAGTAACGAGTTTGCAAAATCCAAACACTGTGATCGTTGAGCACGCCATGGATGAACACGGCGGTGGGCTTGGCAGGATCAAAAAATTTGCCGCCCGTATAAACATAAAGTGGCTCACCTTGTACGTTGTAAATCATGCGGCACCTCCACTTTGAAGGGCCGCTTTTTCG
>CALCBL010000556.1 GCA_937897495.1 uncultured Burkholderiales bacterium | reverse complement strand
GAATCTTAGGCGTCTTATTGGGCTGGCGAGTCTGGCACGCTGCACACAGTAGGCTTCAGGCGCGCCTTTGATGGCGTCCAAAGGCCCCTTCCATCAAGGCACCAAGTGCTCGCCTTGAAAAGTATCGGCTGCTGTTTCGCGCTTGCGAATCAAATGCACTTGATCACCATCAATCAGCACTTCGGCGGCGCGTCCTCGGGTGTTGTAGTTGCTTGACATGCTCATGCAATATGCGCCGGCCGATAGCACGGCCAAGGTGTCGCCTGCTTGCACATTGAGTTCGCGATCGCGGCCAATCCAATCGCCACTTTCACACACAGGGCCGACCACATCGACCAATGTCGTAGCGCCAGCGCGCGGTGTAACGGGCACAATTTGGTGAAAGGCTTGGTACATGGCTGGGCGAGGCAAGTCGTTCATGGCGGCATCAATGATGCAAAAATTCTTTTGCTCGCCAGGCTTCATGAACACCACATCTGACAGGCACACACCGGCGTTGCCCACCAAGGAGCGCCCCGGTTCAATCATGAGTTGCCGCTGGCCAAAACCACGCGCATCTAACTTGGCCAACAGTTGTTGCCACAAGGCATCGGCGGCGGGTGGTGTATCGCCGTTGTAGTCAATTCCCAAACCACCCCCAAAGTCAATGTGGTGAATGGGAATGCCTGCCGCTTCAATGTCGGTGACCAAATCAAGAATCCGGTCCATGGCGTCCAAATACGGCGTGGCTTCTGTAATTTGCGAGCCAATGTGGCAATCGATGCCCACCACGGCCAAGCCTGGCAAGGCAGCAGCGCGCTTGTAAGTTTGAACAGCGCTTTCGTGCGCAACGCCAAATTTGTTGCCTTTGAGGCCCGTCGAAATGTAGGGGTGTGTCTTGGGGTCGACGTTGGGGTTGACGCGCAAACTCACGGGCGCTTTTTGACCCAGCGACAAAGCAACATCGTTGAGCACTTCCAGCTCTGCTTCGCTTTCGACATTGAAGCAAGCAATGCCAAGCTCGAGTGCTTGTTTCATCTCTGCGCGTGTTTTGCCAACACCCGAAAAAATGATTTTCTCGGGTGCACCACCTGCTGCCAAAACGCGGGCCAACTCACCGCCCGACACAATGTCAAAACCACAACCGGCTTTGGCAAAGACCTGCAGCACAGCCAAATTGGAGTTGGCTTTCATGGCGTAGCAAATTTGCACTTTGCGGCCTGCAAAGCCACGTTGGTAGGCCGCCAGGGCCGACAACATGGCGGCTTTGGAATAAGCAAAGACCGGCGTGCCAAATTGGGCGGCGACATCGGCCAACTTCACGTTCTCCATGCACAAGGCATTGGCTTGGTAAGCAATGTGAGGCTGTCCAGGAAGGGTGTTAGCGGTCATGGTTTTGTGGCAGAAGGTGTCTGGGGTTGGGGCGCGTCGCTTTGAAAACGAGGTGTCAAAGTTTGGAGTAAAGTGGCTCGGTCTGCCGACAAGGGATCTTGGGGATGAACCAAGGGACCTTTTTGCCCGCAGGCAGTCAAAGCCACCGCACAAACGCCAAGGGTTTGGGCAATGACTAAAATTCTCAAAACTTTGAACATGTCACGGATTGTAATGACCGACCTTGAATTTCTGGATACGGCTGAACGCCTTTTGTCTCGCATTGAGACCAGTTGCGATCGAATCAACGATGAAACCGATGCCGATATCGATAACCAGAGAGTGGGCGGCATGATTACCATCACTTTTGGCAACCGCAGCCAAATCATTGTGAATTTGCAAAAACCCTTGCATGAAGTGTGGCTTGCCGCTAAATCAGGGGGCCATCACTACAAATTCAAAGACGGTACTTGGCAGGACACCAAAGGTGAGGGAGAGTTTTTTGAAAACCTGTCACGCTTTGGGTCAACGCAGTCGGGCCAATCGCTGAGTTTCTAATTGAGCTTCTAACTGGGCTTGCTCAATTACGGAATAAATCTAGAATCCGTTTTTTCTCATCGGGCTCTGGCAGGGTGCCGCCTTTTTCGTTGCCCAAACCTAGGCTGGTGACGCCACTGCCTTTGGCATATTCCTCAAAGTACCAATCGCCATTCACAAACAACACACCTTCAGGCGCGATGGCGTCCATGATGGGCATGTTTTTCAAGGCAGACTCCATGAAACTGATCCAAACGGGCAAACTCAAGCCGCCGCCTGTTTCACGATCGCCCAATTTGCGCGGTGTGTCGTAGCCAATCCAAACCACGGCTGCTAAATTGCGGTGATAGCCGGCAAACCAAGCGTCCATGGAGTCGTTGGTGGTGCCGGTTTTGCCGTAAATGTCGTCACGCTTTAAAGCGACGCGGGCTTTGGCCGCCGTACCTGAGCGAGTGACCTCTTGCAGCAAACTGGTCATGACAAACGCATTGCGGGGCGTGATGGCACGATTGGCTTCGTTGACCATTTGCGGCGGACTGTCGACCAAGATTTTTCCCTTGTGATCGGTGACGCGCGTGATCATGTGCGGTTGAACGCGCATGCCGCCATTGGCAAACACAGAATAGCCCGTGGCCATTTGCATGGGGGTGACTGAACCAGCGCCCAAAGCCATGGTCAGGTAGGCAGGGTGTTTGTCTTCGTCAAAACCAAATTTGGTCACCCATTCTTGGGAATTGCGGGTGCCCACAGCTTGCAAAATGCGAATGGAGATCATGTTCTTAGACTTGGCCAAACCTTTGCGAAGTGTCATAGGACCTTCGAAGGTGCCGTCGTAATTTTTAGGCTCCCATGGTTGACCGCCCGTGACGCCCGCATCAAAAAACAAAGGCGCATCGTTGATCACCGTTGCAGGGGTGAAGCCTTTTTCCAAAGCAGCTGAATAAATGAAGGGCTTGAAGCTAGAGCCAGGTTGACGCCATGCTTGAATGACGTGGTTGAATTTGTTCTTGGCAAAATCGAATCCGCCGACCAAGGCTCTGACCGAACCGTCTTGTGGGCTGATGGCCACAAAGGCACCTTCAACTTCAGGCAGTTGGGTAATTTCCCAAGTGCCTTTGGGCGTTTGCACCACCCGTATCACAGCGCCACGTTTGATTTTGATGTTCGGGCCCGCTTTGTCAGAAAGGCCAGACTGGGCGGGCTTCAAGCCGTCGCCTGTTATTTCAAGCTGCTCTGCATTTTGGCGAATGGCCACAATTTTCTTGGGACTGGCTTCCAACACCACGGCCGACATGATGTCGCCATTGTCGGGGTGATCGTCTAGCACTTCATCGATGGCGTCTTCCATTTCCTTTGGTTTGGTGGGCAACTCAATGAATTTTTCGGGGCCGCGGTAAACCTGTCGGCGCTCAAAGTCCATGATGCCTTGACGCAAGGCCTGATAGGCCGCATTTTGTTCTGACGATTGCAGTGTGGTGTAAACGTTCAGGCCCCTTGTGTAAGTCTCTTGGCCATACTGAGCAAACATCATCTGACGCACTGTCTCAGCCACGTACTCTGCGTGAATTCGACTTTTGTCGTTGTTGGGTCGGATGCGCAGGGGCTCGGCCTTGGCTTCCAAGGCCTGTTTGGCGGTGATGTAGTTGTTTTCTTCCATCCGCTCGATGATGTACAACTGCCTTGAACGTGCACGCTTTGGGTTGCTGATGGGGTTGTAAGCCGAGGGTGCCTTGGGCAAGCCGGCCAGCATGGCAGCTTCTGCAATGGTGATGTCTTTGAGTGATTTACCGAAATAAGTTTCTGCGGCTGATGCAAATCCATAGGCCCTGTTGCCTAGGAAAATTTGGTTCATGTAGATCTCGAGAATTTGATCTTTGGTAAGCAAATGTTCGAGCTTGAAGGTCAGCAAAATTTCATAAATTTTGCGGGTGTATGTTTTCTCGGTCGACAAATAAACATTGCGTGCCACTTGCATGGTGATGGTCGATGCGCCTTGGCTTTTGCGTTTGCTCAAGTTGGCAATGCCCGCCCTGATGAGGCCCAAATAGTCCAGCCCGCCGTGTTGGTAAAAGCGCGAATCCTCGATCGACAGCACAGCGTCTTTCATGACCTGCGGAATTTCTCTGATGGGGGTGAGGTTGCGACGCTCTTCGCCAAACTCGCCCATCAAGGCCCCGTCTGCCGTGTAAATGCGCAAAGGTAACTTGGGGCGGTATTCGGCCAGATCAGAGGTGTCGGGCAATTGGGGATAGGCCATCACCATGGCCACACCCACCACCATCAACAAGGACAAAAAACCTGCCAAGACAAGCCCGACTGCCCAAAGACAAATGCGCAAGGCCCAGTGCAATCTTGGCGCTTCAATCAAGTCGCTTTGCTGAGAAGATTTTGATTTGGATTTTTTGGACATGTCTTAAGCGGAAATAAGCGCTGACCGCATTTTCAAAACTGCCGGGCAGATGGCGAAATTTGAACGTTGCAGAAAGCAACTGGATTGAGAGGAATTGTAGTCCTTTCGAGTGCACTGGGCAGGTCCAATCAAAGCACTGTTCAATCTCTGTGAAAGTGAATCTGTGCTGTCCCTTCCCTCACGCATGCCAGCCGCCTCTTTGCGGTTTGTCGTCAGCCCTATTTTCATCCCCTTGAATGCGTTGACTGCCACCTGCGCAGTCAGCCCCGTCAATTCAAATTCAAGCACTGTCAAGGTTTGGGCCGCTTTGGCTGTTCAACATGCTGCGGTTTTGTACCGAAGGGCTGAGGATTTGGCGATGCTCATGTCTCATTTGAGGGCAGATTGTCTGCAAGCCTTGCCCCATTCGACCATTCTCATGCTTCACACACCTGAAATTTGGGCGGGTGATTTTCATTGCCAAGTGCATTGGGGGCCAGAGGACATTGCGGCTGAATGTTGGTTGGAGGCTGCTAACGCACTTCAATTGCCAGTGGCCGAGTTGGCCATGGACTTTGAAGTTCATTCAAGTTTGGAGGGCCATTGGTTAGCAAATTACAGGGCATGTCCACAAAGCTTGGTCAAGGCTTATGTGGCACAACTCAATGCGCTAGACCTCCAACCCGATGCCATCACTTGTTCATCGCAAATGAATGAGCTGGGGCAGGCTTGGGGGCTGCAGCCAAGGGTCATGGCTGAAGCATTCAGATTGCCATGTTCAGACGAGCTTGCAAGCCACTATTTCAATTTATTCAAAGAGGACACGCCATGCTGAATTTGCTGCGTTCATCGAAACTTGAACTTCGCAAGCTTCACATTGAAATGATGATGGCTTTTGGACTAGCAGTGTTGTTGGTGGCCGCCCTGATTGTTTGGGAAGAAATCAATGCACAACAAGAAATGGCCCAAGCCATTTCCAATTTACCCCGTTTTTTATCAATTCAGGAACTAGAAGTGGTTTCTGAATCCGATGCAGCCAAGGTTCAACTTGAATTGGCACGTTTGAAATCACGTGTGAATTACTTAATGCGTCGCCAGGAAGAGCAAGACGATTTGAACGAAGTACAAGCTATTTTGTTGGCAAACCATGGCGGCCGCAAGGGGCTGATGACTGAATTGCACAGCCTGCACTGGCAGCATGGAAAACTGGAGTTTGAGGGATTGAGCGAAGACCCTGAAAAGTGGCAAAGCCTGATGAGCGACATGCTCCTTTTCGATCGGTGGAAAACAGCCCCCCAAATTCTTCATGCGCACAGGGCTATGAGCAAGCCTTTGCACAGTGGGGCCAGTTTGGTAGAAGTCAAAGTGCAAGCCACCCTTTGGGCACATGCTTCGAATTCAACGCTTGCTAAGGCTGTGCCATGAACCTGCATGAGTTCAAAAACCTTGCCATGCGCAAGTCTGTGGCGCTGGTATCCAAAGCCTGGCCTCAGGCTGCTTTGCGTTGGCGCAATCGCACACTGTTTCGCAGTGTTTGGGCCCGTGTTGGGCGCGCCATTTTGATATGCGGTGTGAGCATGGTGTTCCTTTTGGGGACTTGGCAAGCGCTCACTGCCGCTGGCTTCATGCCATCTTATCGTTTGCAGTGGCAGCACATGGCAAATGTACACATGACGCGGGAGGCAGAGCAGTCATTGCAAATGGCAAATTCCACCGCATTGACTTTGGCGCATGCGCAAAGAAATCATGCCCTGCTTGAATACCAAGCTCAAGTCGATGAGTT
>CALCBL010000555.1 GCA_937897495.1 uncultured Burkholderiales bacterium | reverse complement strand
GTTGTATTCATTGGCAATTTCATCGTCAGAGCATTGGCGGGCAGCCGCAACCACCTGTCTCCACGGCTCTTCCAAAAACCCCCCAGCCACAGGAGCATCAGTTACCGCCACTCGCATCTGAGCCAGCAATTCAGGTGATGGCTCTTGGTAAAAAAGCTGGGCTAACAAGCCATAAATTTCTGCGCGCGCGGTTTCTTCGTCCAGCGCTGAGGAAGATAGCAAGTTAGAAGTCATGGCGTTTTGATTCGGTAAAAAGTTCTGGGCTGGCTTTCAGGGCCTCAGCCCTTGGGCGGAATGTTCGCAATTTTGGCCTCATCAGCATTTGAATAAATGTCAATCACTCGGCAGTCGCCACACATTTTGAGTCGCTCCAAGGCTGCGCCTTGAAACATGCTGTGCCCTGCCAGTTTGCCCAACATGGCTTCAATGGCTTTCAGGGTGCCAAAGGGTTTGCCACATTTCACACAGCCGTAGGGCTGCGATTGGTTCAACACCTGGGCTTGCTTGCGCTCGGGTGTGCGCAAAAAACGAGGCACCAAGTCAATGGCGTCTTCAGGGCAGGTAGTGGCACACAAGCCGCACTGCACACAGTTCTTTTCAATGAAACGCAATTGCGGCAATTCGGGGTTGTCTTGCAAGGCGCTGGCCGGGCAGGCACTGACGCAACTTAAGCACAGCGTGCATTTGTCGACATTGACTTTCAAACTGCCCATGGGTGCAGGTTTGGGCAGTTCGATGACTTTGTTGGCATCATTTAAAACTGCAGGTGCATGTTCGCTCAAATGGTCCAAGGCCAGTTCAAGCGTGCCGCGCTTTTCAGGGGCCACTGCATATTTGGCGAACACGGCAGGTACCTGATGCTTGCTCTTTGAAGACGCTTGTTTCTGCGCCTGAAAGTTGGCTTGCAAACTGGCATCCAAATCCATGGCACTCTTGGCCTTGATGATTTGAAAGTGCTCACCGGTGTAGCCCAAGCCCGCCAGCAAACTTTGGGCAACCGCCATTTGCGCTTCTAAGCCCTCCACATATTGCGGCGCTTCTTCGTGGGTGCTGAGCACCAACACTTGCTTAGCACCATAGGCAATGGCCGTGAGCCAAACTTCCAAGCCCAAACTGGCGGTGTGCCACAAAGACATGGGAATCACATTGGCCGGCACGCCCTGTGCCAATTTCAATTGCGCTGAGCGGCCCAATGATTCGATGCATGCCTGGCCTGCATCTTGGCTGTGCAACAAGAGCGTGGCATCTTTTCCGCCGGCAGCGTGATAGGTCGACAACAAGGTTTTGATTTTCAAACCTTGTTCTTGCGCTTTGGGGTATGCGAAGGTCAGTGCACCTGTGGGGCACACTGTGGTGCATGCACCGCAACCGACACAAAGGTTGGGATTGACTTTAATTTGTTGCCGCGATTTGTCGCTAGAGATGGCCTCGGCTGAACAGATGTCAACGCACGCATTGCAGCCCACGGTTTCGTTGCGGCTGTGCGCGCAAAGCTTTTGCTTGTAAGCGAAGAACTTGGGTTTTTCAAACTCTCCCACCCTATCGCGCAACTTGAGCAGGGTGGAGAGATCTTGGCCATCCCACTTGAAATAGCCTTGGGGCGTCGCGTGTTGCAAAAAGCCAGGGCCTGTTGCGCCAGCGCCTCTGAGGTCCAAAATCAAATCAAACTTTTCTGTGGCTTCTGCAGGCACACGATTGAAATCAATGGCGCCGGCCGCTTGGCAAACTTTGACGCATGCGCGGCTTGAATTGCACGCGTTCATGTCAATTTGATAGTCGAGGCCAATGGCGTTTTCGGGGCAGGCTTCAACACAAGCATTGCAACGGGTGCACAAGTCCAAATTGATCGGATTGTTTTCGGTCCACGACACGTCAAATGCACCGAGCCAACCCTTGAGCGTTTGCAGTTGTCCCGCAATGACGGGGTATTGCCTTGTCTGTGCGCCGCCGGCTTCACCAGCACCCTGCGCAAAGATCACCACCTGCAAAACATCTGACACCAAGGCTGCCGCTTTTTCAGCTTGGTCAATGGGGCCAATGATCAGCAAACGGCCTTCACTTTTGAAAGGCACAGCGGGCACAGGATCTGGCTCTGGCAAGTGCGCCGCAGCCAGCAACGCTGCCAGCTTGGGGCTGGCGTTTTGCGCATCGCGGCTCCAGC
>CALCBL010000554.1 GCA_937897495.1 uncultured Burkholderiales bacterium | reverse complement strand
GAGCACGATGTCTACTTGCCCATGATTGTTCTGGAAGAACTGGACAGCCATAAAAAAGGCATGACCGAAGTGGCCCGAAATGCCAGACAAACCAGCCGGTCCCTCGATGCGTTGGCAGCCACACTGGGTTCTGACATGAAACTAGGCCTGCCTTTGAATGGAACGGGTCACATCGAAGCTCAAGGCAAGCTTTTCTTTCAAACCCAAATCATGGACGTGACCTTGCCCATGAGTTTGCCTCAAGGCAAAGCAGACAACCAAATCTTGGGCGTGGTCCAAGCCTTGGTGAACATGCACACGCCCAGAGAAGTGGTGTTGGTGTCTAAGGACATCAACATGCGCGTCAAAGCCAGAGCCTTGGGATTGGCGGCAGAGGATTATCAAAACGACAAAGTATTGGAAGACGGCGACCTGATGTATTCAGGTGCCTTGGCATTGCCCGCCGACTTTTGGAATCGTCATGGCAAAGCCATTGAAAGTTGGCAACAAGGCAGTCACACTTTTTACCGCTTCAGTGGCCCCTTGGTTCCTAGCTTGCTCATCAACCAATTTGTTTACTTAGAAGCACCCGGAGAGCCTAGCTTGTATGCCCGCGTCACTGAAATTAGGGGCAAAACAGCGGTCTTGAAAACACTCAAAGATTTTGGGCATGCCAAAAATGCCATTTGGGGCGTGCTGACTCGCAATCGCGAACAGAACTTTGCCATGAACATGCTCACCGATCCAGAAATTGACTTTGTCACCTTGGCTGGAACGGCAGGCACAGGCAAAACACTCATGGCTTTGGCTGCGGGTCTCACTCAAGTGCTAGACGACAGGCGTTATACAGAGATCATCATGACCCGCGCCACAGTGAGTGTGGGCGAAGACATTGGCTTTCTGCCAGGTACTGAAGAAGAAAAGATGGGCCCATGGATGGGCGCCTTAGACGATAACTTGGAGTTTTTGGCCAAGGGCGATGGCGGCAATGCCGGCGAATGGGGCCGTGCCGCCACCACTGAGCTCATTCGAAGCCGCATCAAAATCAAAAGCATGAACTTCATGCGCGGCCGAACTTTCATGAACAAATACGTGATCATTGACGAGGCGCAAAACTTAACGCCCAAGCAAATGAAAACCTTGATCACACGGGCAGGCCCCGGCACCAAAATCATTTGCATGGGCAACTTGGCGCAAATTGACACGCCCTACCTCACAGAAGGCTCGTCGGGCTTAACCTACGCCGTCGATCGTTTTAAAGGATGGGCTCATGGTGGCCACATCACGCTGGCGCGTGGTGAGCGTTCAAGACTGGCCGACTTTGCAAGCGAAGTGCTTTAAGACTTGTGGCGCGGTGATTTAGTAATCACCACTGCCACCGCCTGAAGCCAGACTTTCAAAGCGCGTTAAAGGTTTCAAGAAAGTTAAACGAACGGCGCCGGTGGGGCCGTTTCGTTGCTTGCCGATGATGATTTCTGCAACGCCTGGATCTTTTGAGTCTTTGTGGTAATAGTCATCACGGTAAATGAACATGATGATGTCGGCATCTTGCTCAATGGCGCCCGACTCTCGCAAGTCACTCATCATGGGCCGCTTGTCGGTTCTTTGCTCCACGCCGCGGTTGAGCTGAGACAAAGCAATGACAGGACACTGAAGCTCTTTGGCCAGCATCTTGAGGCCCCTGGAAATTTCGCCCAGTTCAGTGGCACGGTTTTCACCATCGCCGCCAGAAGAACCGGTCATGAGTTGCAAGTAGTCAACCACAATCAAGCCTAACTTGCCACATTTGCGCGCTAAGCGACGTGCATTGGCTCGCAACTCGCTGCTTGTGAGTCCTGCCGTTTCATCAATGTGCAAGGAAACAGTTCTGAGGCGCTCGATGGCATCTGTGAGGCGTGGCCATTCTTCATCGGTGAGCTTGCCAGTACGCAAGTGCCCTTGATCGATTCGACCTATGGAGCCCACCACGCGCACCGCCAATTGAGCGGCGCCCATTTCCATTGAAAATACGGCCACAGGCAAGCCTTCGTTCAAGGCAACGTGCTCGGCAATGTTGATGGCAAATGCGGTTTTGCCCATGGAAGGACGTGCCGCCAACACCACCAAATCGCCAGCTTGCAAACCTGAGGTCATGCGGTCTAGATCGTAGAAACCCGTGGGCACCCCGGTGATGTCGTTGGGGTTGTCGGCCATCTCTTGAACGCGGTCCATGAGGTCGACCACCAAGGTGTCCATGGATTGGAAGCCCTGCTTCATGCGAGAGCCTTCTTCACCGATATTGAAGATCTTTTGTTCAGCTTCGTCTAGTATTCTCTCGATAGGACGGCCTTGAGGGTTAAAGGCGTTGGTGGCAATTTCGTCGCTGGCCGTGACCAACTTGCGCAGGATGGAGCGCTCGCGAACAATTTCAGCATAGCGCCTGATGTTGCTGGCACTTGGCACATATTGAGCCAAGGAGTTGAGATAGCCTAAGCCACCCATGCCCTCTGCTTTGCCTTGATTTTTCAACTGCTCGAACACCGTGATGACATCGGCTGGCTTGGAGCCATTGATCAAAGTTGAGATGGCCGCAAAAATCAACTTGTGCTCGTGCCGATAAAAATCGTTTTCAGACAGCAAGTCACCCATTCGATCCCAAGCCGTGTTGTCTAGCAACAAACCACCCAGCACACTCGACTCGGCCTCGATGGAGTGAGGCGGCACACGCAGCTGTGCAATTTGCTGATCTTGGCTGACTGCGCTGAAACCCAGTTCGGATTCAGAGTGAGACTGAGGAGAAAAAAGTGCGGACATGGACATTCAATGTGTAGAGCTTGATCTTAAGCACTGCGGGGCTTTTGGTCATGGGACAAGCCTGTGGATAAGTCGTTGGTAAGTGAAGAAAGTCTTGTGAATAAAACCAAATACCTGCCAAAAACGAAAAAGCCGCCTGCCGCAAATTAGATTGCGACGGGCGGCTTGAGAAAGCGCTTAAAAATTAAGCGGTTTCGCCGTAGACAGAAACAGTGACTTCAACCACCACGTCTGTGTGCAAAGCCACAGCAACGGTAGATTCGCTGACAGTTTTGATGGGGCCATTGGGCATGCGGATTTGGGCTTTGGCCAAACCGTAGCCGGCTTTGTTCAACTCTTCAGCAATGTCGTGGTTGGTGACAGAACCAAATAAACGACCGTCAACGCCAGCCTTTTGAGTGATTTTGACCACAGCACCCGCAAGCTTTTCGCCTTGGGCTTGGGCTGCGGCCAACTTTGCAGCTGCGGCCTTTTCGAGTTCGAGGCGGCGGGCTTCGAATTCAGCTTTATTGGCTTCGGTGGCGCGACGAGCACGGCCACTTGGAATGAGGAAGTTGCGAGCGTAACCGTCTTTAACTTTGACGATTTCACCTAAATTGCCAAGGTTCACAACCTTATCGAGCAGAATAATTTGCATGGTTGTTCTCCTTAAACTTTGTGCTGGTCGCTGTAAGGCAACATGGCCAAGAAGCGAGCGCGCTTGATAGCCGTGTTCAGTTGGCGCTGATAAATAGCGCGCGTGCCTGTCAAACGTGCGGGAATGATTTTGCCGTTTTCAGCAATGAAGTCGCGCAGTGTGTCGACGTCTTTGTAATCAATCTCTTCCACGCCTGTGACTGTGAAGCGGCAGAAACGCTTGCGCTTGAACAGCAGTGACTGGGTGTTGCGCTTAGGGCGCTTGTCTTTGTTAAATTTTTTGAAAGTGGCCATGGGGCCTCCTGAAAATTAAAGTGTCTTAAATTCTTGAATATGCAGAATCACATTTTTTCCGTTTTTGGGAGTGGCCAAAAAACCGCTGAATTTCCAAACACTGCCAATGGGCTGGGTTTGAATTCTCTCTGCAATCGATCCGATGGCAACAGCTTTCACTGTGGCTTTGACCTGTCTGAGAGTTCCCGCTTCTTGAATGCTAGAGGCATGCTCTAGAACCAAGTCAATGACTGGCAAGCCAGCCGGTGTGTATCGAATTGCTTTTTGCTCTGCGATACCAGCGGTTAATTCAAGGTGGTTTTCTTCTGTCACTCCGTCAACAAATGTGATTAGTTTGCAAATTCGGCTTGTTGGGCTTTGCGAGCTTCTTCGCGTTCGACTTGTTTCATCATGGAAGATGGGCCTGCATCGGCTTTCTTCTTCAGAACAGTCAGGTGACGCAAAACAGCATCGTTGAACTTGAAAGCATGTTCGAGTTCGGCCATCACAGCCTGATCAGCTTCAATGTTCACGCACAAGTAATGGGCTTTGCCCAACTTGTTAATTTGGTAGGCCATCTGACGACGACCCCAGTCTTCGACACGGTGAATCTTGCCACCGCCGGCAACGATCATGCCTTTGTAACGCTCCAACATGGCTGGAACTTGTTCGCTCTGATCCGGGTGAATCAGCAAAATGATTTCATAATGACGCATTGAGACTCCTTTTGGTTTTGAACCCGATGGGTTCTGATAAAAAGCTACCCCCAGCGTCGGATGGGGTGCAGCAAGGTAAGCCCGCGATTATAGCCTAGGAATTAGAGTCCTGGATAGGGATTTTGAGAGGGCGCTTGGGGTTCGGGCGCCATGGGGCGATCTGGCCAGGCCCAACTTCCCAAGAGGATGGCCAAAAATCCAACCGGCACCCCCAAAATGCCCGCAGAGATAGGCAGAATACCTAGAAATAAACCGCTGTCTGCAGGCCAATGAAGCGCGGCCCTGACCGTAGGCGCATTGAGCGTCATGTAAAGCAGCGTGGTGATCAGGCCCAAAAGCATGCCTAAAACCACGCCCTTGCGACTGGCGCGCTTCCAGAAAATCCCCATGACCATGCCAGGAAAGAAGGCGGAAGCTGCCAAAGAAAAAGAAGCTGAAACCAAAGCCAGAATTTGCGCAGGCTTCCAGGCGGCCACCAAAGCGGCGCACATGGCCACGGCCAATAAAGCAAACTTGGACAAAATCACCCGACCATCTTGAGATTCCACGCCATTTTTCATACCTAAGCGCATGTCATGCACAAACGCGTTGCTGATGGTCAAAAGCAAACCGTCTGCCGTAGACAAAGCGGCGGCAAAACCCCCAGCGGCCACCAAACCTGAAATGACATAAGGCAGCCCAGCCAATTCAGGGCTGGCCAACATGATCATGTCCGCCCCCAATTTAAGCTCACCAAATTGCAAGATGCCATCTAAGTTCACGTCAGTCACTTCGACCAAAGCGCTGTCAACCCGTGACCACTGGGCAAGCCAAAGGGGCAACTCAGAAAAGGAGCTGCCCACCAAATTGTTCATGACCTCAAACTTCACAAGCACAGCCAATGCGGGCGCACTGAGGTACAAGATGACAATGAAAAACAAAGACCACGCCACCGACAGTCGGGCCTCGGATTCGTTGGGCACCGTGTAGAAGCGGGTTAACAAATGCGGCAGGCCAGCGGTGCCGGCCATCAGGCAAAAAATAAGTGCAACAAAATTGATGCGCGAGTGCTGGAAAAGTTCTTGCTCTTGAGGGGTGCCATCGGGCTCCCCCTGAAAGGCCTTGCCATGAAGCGGCATGCCACCCAAGGGCTTTGATCGCTCATAGTTTTCAAGCATGGCCTTTTGCCAAACCTCTTTTGCGTCAGCAGCATTTTTGGGCAATGCCTGCAAGTCGCGCCGTGCTTTTGTGATCGCTGAAAATTCGGCGTTTTGAAGCTTTAAATCTCGCACATGCTGCTCTAACATGTACCGCTCATTTTGCAGAGATGCTTCCACATTTTCCAGCTTTGATCGCAGCGACTCAGCTCGGCGCAAATACTCTTTCCTGACAGCCAACTCAGCGGGGTCTGCAATGAGTTTTTGCTCTAAATCTGCAATCTTAGAAAGCTGCGAGCCATAAACCAGCGGTGCCAAAGGCGTTCCCAGTTGTTTGTAGGCCAGCCATGACACTGGAATTAAAAATGCCATCATCAAAATGATGTACTGCGCAACTTGGGTCCAAGTAATGGCCCGCATGCCAAAAAAGGAACACAACAAGATGCCACCCAAGCCCAGCAAAATACCAATTTCAAATTGCACCCCAGTGAGCCGTGACGCAATCAGGCCCACACCATAAATTTGCGCAACGACATAGGTGAATGAACACAAAATGGCCGACCAAGCTGCCAACAATCTTGGCCAACGTCCGCCAAAGCGCTGACTGAAAAAGTCTGGCAAGGTATACAAGTTCATGGACCGCAAATGGGGCGCAATCAGCAAGGCCACCAAGCAAAATCCGCCGGTCCATCCCATGACATATGCCAAACCGCCTGCTTGATCGCCACTGCCAGAGAAGCCTTGCAAGTAAAGTGCCCCTGCCAGACTGATGAATGAAGCCGCACTCATCCAATCTGCGGCTGTGGCCATGCCGTTGTAAAAAGCGGGGATGCGTCGGCC
>CALCBL010000553.1 GCA_937897495.1 uncultured Burkholderiales bacterium | reverse complement strand
CTCTTCGCCTTCGGGCCACATCAAGCTGTAGCCTTCACCGCTCAAAATAATCACGTGCGCGCCTGGGCCGTGGCAATGGGCCTTTTTGTAGGTACCAACTGGAAATTGAGAGATGTGGCTGTTCATGGAGCCACGCGCCATGTTGAATCGAATGTGTCCGCCGCCGGCACCGCGCTCTTTGGCGCTGATGAGCGGCAAGTTGACAGCATCGGCCACAAAATTGGTTTCAAGCAGCAAACCTTTTTGCTCGCCCTTGCCGCTGAAGTAATCTGGCTCGCCATTGAAGCGGTTGGCGAAGTCGTGTTGCGTGTTGAACACAAAGTTCAAATCTTCGTACAAGTTAATGACGGGTGGGCCGTTGGTCACGGCCACAAAACGCGCAGCATCTTTGCCTGAACCATTAAAGTGTTGGTGCATGCAGTTCAAAGGAATGGCAAACAAGGCGCCCGCTTGCCACTCAAATGTGATGCGATGGCCTTCGTCATTCCAGACCGTGGTGGAACCGCGGCCAGACAACACATAAATCATCTCTTCAAAAATTTGACGCTGCGGCTCAAGTTGCTTGCCTGGCGCAATTTCGCACACATAGCAATCGTTGGACGTGCGTGAGGCTTCGTGGTTGATGTAAACACCTTTGCCGCCGCGGCGTGCCCAAGGTTTTAAATCAACCGTGTTCAAGCTGCGAATGTAATGGGCACTGATGATGTCCAAACCTTCGTTTTTGACCCAGCGGGTATAGGGTGTTTCTTTTTCGGTCGCGAATTTGGAAGCGAGGTCTTCCGATACGAGTGCGTCTTTTGCCATGTGCTGCTCTGTTTTATTTGTAATGAGACAAGGGTGGGCACACAAGGTGCCCACCTATTTTTTACTTGCGCAAATATTTCAAAATTGCTTCGCCATCCAACTTGATCGAAGGATCAAACTCTGGCGCGTTCTCAATTTGCTCCAAGTCATTCAAGCCGCAATATTTGAAAATACGGTTGATAGAGGAGATCAAGCGCACAGGGTGATCAGGATCGGCGTTGAAGTGTTGGTGGATGGTGTTTGGTGGAATGTAAATCACATCACCGGCTTCCCACTCGTAACGCTTGATTTCGTCTTGCGGCTTCCAGTGGTAGGTGTCTGTAATTTCGACATCGCAGTCTTGGTGCAAATCGTAACCGCGGCCTTCGAGCACATACACGCACTCTTCAGCCAAGTGACGGTGCTTACCAGACTTGCTGCCGGGTGGAATGATTTGCATGTAAGCATCGACGGTTTCGATGCGGGTGTTCATGGATTCGTTCAGCAAGTGCTTGAGCAAGCCTTGACGCGCCATTTCCCATGGCATGTCGTCTGGGCGCACCACTTTGTGGCGCTTGGAATTGCGCGCAGGCATTTGCTCTGCATCGTCCAAAAGACCTTGGTAATACTTGCCTTGTTGGTTGCCTTGCAACCATGATTTTGATTCGTCCCAAGCCATCTCAGTAGCCTCCCTTTGGATGGTTAAAGTCTTCTTCGTCGTTGCGGGCCACAAAGCCTTCACCGCCTGGTGCGGGCTCGCTTGGGCGGGGTTCGACTTGGTGTTGGAACAGCATGTTCATGAACATGTACATGGGCTTGGTCTTGATGACCAACGCACGCGCAGGGCGCTCGTTGCTGGCGTTAAAGTGCTGGTGCACACAGTTGTTGTGAACCACAGCAATGTCGCCAGCTTTCCAGTCGTAGCGAATGCCCACGCGCAGGGCGCTCGTTGCTGGCGTTAAAGTGCTGGTGTACACAGTTGTTGTGAACCACTGCAATGTCGCCCGCTTTCCAGTCATAGCGAATGCCATCGTGAATTTCGTAGCCGGTGCCATCCAAAATGTAGAACGCAGCTTCGTTCACATGACCGTGCTTTTGTGAATTGCCACCAGGGCCGTATTCTTCCAAGTGCATGTGAAAGGTTTGTGTGATGCCATCTTTGGGCTCCACATAGTGACGGCTAAAAGCTTGGGGGCCATCGTTGAATTTGATGTCCTTGCCTTTGCG
>CALCBL010000552.1 GCA_937897495.1 uncultured Burkholderiales bacterium | reverse complement strand
ACTGAACACACCCAGCGATCGGCGAGCATTATTTCGGTCAGTAGCTGGCGGGCAGGTTCGGCTGGGACCTCTGGAACCAACATTTGGGGCTCGAACTTGGGTTCGTTGGCTGCGGTTTTGGCGATGCCACTGGACAGGGCGTCCAGCACGTCACCCATTTTTTCAGCCCGTGGGTTCGAAGACGAGGTGTTGTTAGTAGCCATGGACTTGCTCCTTGATGCCTATATGCAGTGGTTTCATATAGGTTCATACCGGTTGGCCTGGCATTTTTTCTCAGCAGGGTTGTTTCCATGCCCTTAAACGCTACGACCCAAAGCTCTAGACAGCGTAGAAGGGCTGGCATAGCCAGTTCGCGCAGCAATTTGCTTCAGCCCAATACCGGTCTGCACCAGTTGCCGTGCAATGGCCAGCCGCAAATTTTCTAAATACTTGCCGGGCGACACCTGCATCACATCTTTGAAGTAATTGGCAAACGATGTTCTCGACATGCCTGCCAAGTTAGCCAAAGTTTCCAGGGTCCAAGGGTGAGCGGGTTTGGCGTGCATGGCCACCAAACTTCTGGCAATTCGCGGATCTGACAACGCAAGAAACAGCCCTGATTCTTGTTGCGGTCGAGATGTCAGGTGCCGCATCAAACTGATCAGCAAGATATCGCCTGCATGATTGATAAATAGCGGTTGGCCACAACGACTGGCCTGCATTTCATTGGTAATCAGCGTCATGACTTGCACGAGCGATGGATCAGCGTCCCTCATACCAATTGAGATTGGCCGAGGTAGCTCAGCTAAAAAGCTGGGCCCCATGGGGCCATCAAAAACAACGTCAAAACTCATCAAGCAACGCTGATCGGCTTCAAGGATATTTTGGAGCGCGTGCTCTGCAGGACAAACCAATAAGGACAGTGTTTCCAACTGAGTAGCCGAAAAGCTATCGGAGGAAAGCTCTGATGTCCCCGTCTTGACGATGTGTAACGAAAACCCGTCCGCCTTGGAGGTCTGCGTTACTTTTGGGCTGAGTCCTTCCAGCAGGGCAGTGAGTCGATCTAAGCGAGGGGCATCCATTTGTACGAATTGCAAATTTTGATGTACGTATTGTTGCATCAAGTACAAGATAATGCAATGTATTGAGGGTGCCTCTAACTTGGTCAGGATCCATGTTTTCAAAAATTGCATCAATCACACTCCCGATCTTCACCTTGGTGCTGGTCGGCTTTCTGTACAGTCGCCGGGTCAAACCTGACCTAGGGGGTGCCAACAAACTGGTCGTGGACGTCGCACTGCCCGTCTTGATCTTTATTTCGCTGTCTGCCAAGTCTTTTGACCCGATTTCCGCCCTTTCATTCACTGGGGCATCTGTGGTGTTGATTTTTCTGAGTGGATTGATCGCTTGGCCGCTGGCCAAATTTTCAGGCGCAACTCAGCGAGCGTTCTTGCCCTGTGCGATGTTCACCAACGTTGGCCCAATTGGGATCCCCTTGATTGCCCTGGCCTACGGGCCAGAAGGAATGGCAGCTGCAGTGGTTTTATTGGTGATCTCGAACATTTTGCATTTCACGCTGGGCGCTGGTGTGATGAGCGGCAAAGTCGACTGGCGCATGGTGTATGCCAACCCACTCGTTTGGGCAACGGTGTTGGGTGTGGCCAGTTCT
>CALCBL010000551.1 GCA_937897495.1 uncultured Burkholderiales bacterium | reverse complement strand
CTATTCCTTTGTACTCTAAAAGTTCAATTCGTCACCAGCCAATTGCCTTGGGGAGCCAAAGCGCAATCGACGGAAACATAAACACCAGTCCCAAGGCTAAAAGCTGCAGGCAGATGAAGGGGACCACGCCTTTGTAAATGTCCTTGATGTTCACTTCAGGTGGGGCAACGCCCTTGAGATAAAACAGCGCCCAGCCGAACGGTGGTGTTAGGAAACTTGACTGAAGATTTACCGTGATGAGCATCGCGAGCCACACCGGATCCACGCCCATATTCATGAGGATAGGCAAAAAAAGCGGCACTGCGATGTAACCTCTTGGCACTACAGGCCTGTAATATTGACAAAAGGGATGGAATACCTAGCAAATGAAAATACTTAAATTGCACAGCTATGGAGCGGCGCACCAAAATGACTCGGTTAGAAAGCCCGCCTTAAGGCACGCTGCACCTCTGTGGCTTTTTCACGCTGAGATTGGAATATGCGGGATTGAAGCAGACTTGATCATCAAGGCCACTAATTTTTAAAATTTTCTGTGGCACTCAAGAAAACACTACCTCGTGCCGATCTAAAGGATATGAAAGCTGAACAATTTATAGAGTTTGCCAACGATTTTGCAAAAGCCAGTGCTAAAACATCTAGCGATGAAATTCAGCAAGCCTATGAAGACAACTTGAATTACCTTGCTCGCCCAGGAGATCAAGTTGTTGTGATCCGAAAACCTTGGCCCATTGGCCACTGGGGTCAGGTCGTGGCATTTCGTGAATTTAATCCCTGCTATTTCCGCGTAGAAGTTGAAATTGAAGGGAAGCTCTTACAAATTCCTGCCAGTGCGTTGGCTCGGCAGGTGGGTGCGCCTGACTGCGAAAAGGCCGAACTCAAATACATCTATTTACTGATGAAGATCAATGGTTTGAAGATCGCATCGGGTTGATTTAACCCGCCCTGCTCAGCAGGCAGCTCTACACCAAGATCACCCCGGGCAATCATGATGGCGTCTGACATCGCGACGATGGAATCAAGTTGGTCAATTTCTATTTTCAACACTAGCGAGGGCAGATCCATTTCTTTTCAACATGACGCAAATAGATCTTCTACTGAATTTGCAGAACATAGCGATCTTGAATTTGAAAATCTTCCAGAAGAGTTTGCAGCTGAAATACTGAAATCGATATTGCAATAAAAGCAAAACCCCCGTCATTGCTGACAAGGGTTTTTCTTTTTTTTGGTGGGCCCACCTGGACTCGAACCAGGGAC
>CALCBL010000550.1 GCA_937897495.1 uncultured Burkholderiales bacterium | reverse complement strand
GCGAAGGCGGCCGCACTGTGGGCGCTGGCGTTGTTGCCAAAATCCTCGCTTAATTTGCGTCTTTAAAAAACGCTGAAGGGGTATAGCTCAATTGGCAGAGCGTCGGTCTCCAAAACCGAAGGTTGTAGGTTCGATTCCTACTGCCCCTGCCACCTGATAAGGGTGAGCAAAACAAGCCCGCCATCACCTGGCGGGCTTCGGCGTCTAAAAGACAAGGTAATTTTTGTAGGGCTCGAAAGAGCCTAAAAAGGTCTGTAAGCCAATATGGCAAGTTCTGAAGTTCAAACCGTAGGTTCCACTGCTGACAAGCTAAAGCTTGGCTTGGCCATTGCTTTGGTGGTCGCGTCCTTGGCCGCTTTCTACATGCTTTCTAAGCAAGGTGCTTTGGCCCAATGGGGTGCATTGATTGCTGGCTTGGTTTTGGCTGTGGTGGTCTTTCTGATCTCAGATACAGGCAAGCAGTTTGTGGCCTTCGGTCAAGAAGCCGTGCGTGAAGTCAAGAAAGTTGTGTGGCCTGAGCGCAAAGAAGCCATGCAAATCACGGCCTATGTTTTTGTGTTCGTGGTGGTCATGGCCCTGTTCTTGTGGCTCACCGACAAAACGCTCGAGTGGGTTTTCTACGATCTGATCTTGGGGTGGAAAAAATAATGACTGATGCTGTTGACAACGCGCCTAAAGCTGGCGAATCGACCAACCCCGATTTGAAGTGGTACGTGGTCCATGCTTATTCGGGCATGGAAAAAGCGGTTGAGCGCAACATCATTGAGCGCATTCAGCGTGCAGAAATGCAAAGCAAATTTGGTCGCATTCTGGTTCCCACTGAAGAAGTGGTTGAGATGAAGAATGGCCAAAGGCGCACCACTGAGCGCAAGTTTTTCCCTGGCTACGTGTTGGTTGAGATGGTCATGGACGATCTCACATGGCATTTGGTCAAGCACACCAACAAAGTCACTGGCTTTGTGGGTGGTGCCAAAAACCGTCCAGCACCTATTTCAGAAGAAGACGTTCGCAAGATCGTCAATCAAATGCAAGAAGGCACTGAAAAGCCCCGCCACAAGGTGGAGTTTGAAGTGGGCGAATATGTGCGCGTCAAAGAAGGCCCGTTCACGGACTTCAACGGCACAGTCGAAGAAGTCAATTACGAGAAAAACAAAATGCGTGTGGCGGTTACCATTTTTGGTAGGTCTACACCCGTAGAGCTTGAGTTTGGTCAAGTCGAAAAAACTTAAACATCTTTTCTTGCGACCCGACTCCGCAAGAGAAGTTTGAAAAAAGAAGAGTCGTTAATCAGGGGAGCTTGACCTAAACCATCAAGCGTTTGCACCCACTAGGAGTTAAACATGGCGAAAAAAATCGTCGGCTTCGTTAAGCTGCAAGTACCAGCTGGCAAGGCCAACCCATCACCCCCTATCGGCCCGGCATTGGGTCAACGTGGTTTGAACATCATGGAATTCTGCAAGGCGTTCAACGCCCAGACCCAAGGTGTTGAGCCAGGTCTGCCTTTGCCTGTGGTCATTACCGCTTTTGCTGACAAGAGCTTCACCTTTATTATCAAGACGCCTCCAGCGACCACCTTGATCAAGAAGGCCATCAAGTTGGACAAGGGTTCACCCCGTCCACACGCTGACAAAGTTGGCAAGATCACTCGCGCTCAGCTCGAGGACATTGCAAAAGCAAAAATGAAAGATTTGAATGCCGCTGATTTGGACGCTGCTGTCCGCATCATCGCCGGATCTGCTCGCTCAATGGGCGTGACTGTGGAGGGCGTGTAAATGTCCAAGTTAACTAAAAAACAAAAAGCACATGCTGGCAAAGTGGATGCCAACAAGTTGTACGCTGTAGCCGACGCTTTGGCCTTGGTCAAAGAGTGCGCCACTGCTAAGTTCGATGAATCCATCGACGTGGCCGTTCAACTCGGTATCGATGCCAAGAAATCTGACCAAGTGGTGCGTGGCGCCGTGGTCTTGCCTAACGGCACGGGTAAAACAAAACGCGTTGCTGTGTTTGCGCAAGGTGCCAAGGCTGACGAAGCCCGCGCTGCCGGTGCAGACATCGTGGGCATGGACGATTTGGCTGCACAAGTCAAAGCCGGTGACATGCCTTTCGACGTGGTCATTGCCGCCCCTGACGCCATGCGCGTTGTGGGTACTTTGGGTCAAATCTTGGGCCCACGTGGCCTGATGCCTAACCCCAAAGTCGGCACCGTGACTGCTGACGTGGCTACCGCTGTTAAAAACGCCAAAGCCGGTCAAGTTCAGTTCCGCGTTGACAAAGCCGGTATCGTGCACGGCGCCATTGGCCTGCGTTCATTTGATGTCGAAAAGTTGCAAGGCAACTTGGCAGCATTGGTAGATGCCTTGGTCAAAGCCAAGCCCCAAACCAGCAAAGGTGTTTACCTGCGCAAAGTGGCTTTGTCTTCAACCATGGGTGTGGGCGTTCGCGTCGACACACAAACCATCGCGGCTTGATCGTTAAGAAAACCGAGGGGAGTGCCAGGCTAGCCAGGCACTTCGCTCAGTGTGGTGGGCTGAACCCCAATCTTCGGACCAAGTTCAGGCCATCCAAGACCGTTGGCGTGCAGCAATGCACTTAATCGTGAAAGCCAACGCAGATGGCGATCCCGCTGCAGATGGACAAAATCCTGAACAGTTGATCGCTGAAATTAGGCGAGCTCTAGAGCCTCAGTGCTCAAAAGCTCATTCAAAAGGAGTAGACCTTGAGTCTTAATCGCAGTGAGAAAGAAGCGGTCATTTCAGAAGTGACCAGCCTCGCCGCTAAAGCTCAAACGCTGGTGATTGCGGAATACCGCGGCATCACGGTCACTGACATGACCAGACTGCGTTCTGATGCACGTAGCAAAGGTGTGAGCTTGAGTGTGTTGAAAAACACCTTGGCCCGCCGTGCTGTTGCCGGAACATCGTTTGAAGTTGTCGCTGATCAGATGACCGGACCGCTAATCTATGGCTTCTCTGTAGATGCTGTGGCTGCTGCAAAAGTAGTCGCTGACTTCGCGAAAACCAACGACAAGTTGGTCATTCGCGGTGGTGCCATCTCAGGCAAAGTTTTAGATGCCAACGGCGTTAAGCAACTGTCAAACATCCCTTCGAAAGAAGTTTTGTTGGCTCAGTTGTGCGGCTTATTGATGTCCCCCATGTCTCGCACCGCAGTGGTGTTGGGTGCGTTGGCGGCCAAAAAAGGCGAAACGGCTGCCGCTTAAGCGTGCAGTCCTTTTTTAAATAATTGTTAGGAAAACAAAATGTCATTTGATAAAGACGCATTTTTGACCGCTCTCGATAGCATGACGGTCTTGGAACTCAACGAATTGGTGAAAGCCATCGAAGAGAAATTTGGCGTGAGCGCTGCAGCCATGGCCGCACCTGCTGGTGCTGGTGGTGGCGGTGGTGGTGCAGCCGCTGCTGAAGAGCAAACAGAATTCAACGTGATGTTGCTCGAAGCCGGCGCTAACAAAGTGTCCGTCATCAAGGCCGTGCGTGAAATCACTGGCTTGGGCTTGAAAGAAGCCAAAGACGTGGTTGATGGCGCTCCTAAGGCCGTCAAAGAAGGCGTGTCCAAAGCTGACGCTGAAGCCGCTAAGAAAAAGCTGGAAGAAGCCGGCGCCAAAGTCGAACTCAAGTAATTCGACTTTTGTCCAAGGCTGGCAGGTCCCCAAAGGGCCTCCAGCCTTTGGTGCTTACAGAGCACAGCCAAAAAGTAACTTCTAAGTCATTTTTTGAGTGTTCTCTGACCCGACTGCAGAGACGCCTTGGTTCGGGCTGCGTGCAATGCGCAGCCGTCCGCCAACGCTGGTAGAGGCCAGCGGCCAAGCCCGTTTTGTGAAGCGATTCACAAGACACACAGTCGCCGAAAGATCAAGCCCCGGAGATCTCATGGCCTATTCATTTACCGAACGCAAACGCATTCGCAAAAGTTTCGGAAGCCGCGAAAGCGTGCTCGAAGTCCCTTACTTGCTGCAAATGCAAAAAGACGCTTACACGTCATTTTTACAAGCAGGCATTGCCTCTAACAAACGTGCTCACGAAGGTTTGCAAGCTGCTTTTGAGTCAGCTTTCCCCATCGTGTCACACAATGGTTTTGTCGAGATGAAATTTCTCGAGTACAACTTGGCCAAGCCGGCCTTTGATGTGCGCGAATGCCAAACACGTGGTCTTACTTTTGCATCCGCTGTGCGCGCTCGCGTTCAGCTGATTATTTACGATCGTGACTCTTCTACTTCACAGTCTAAAGTGGTGAAAGAAGTGAAAGAGCAAGAAGTCTACATGGGCGAAGTGCCCCTCATGACCGACAAAGGCTCGTTCATTATTAACGGCACAGAGCGCGTCATCGTGTCTCAATTGCACCGCTCACCTGGCGTGTTCTTCGAGCACGACAAGGGCAAGACACACAGCTCTGGCAAATTGTTGTTCAGCGCGCGCATTATTCCTTACCGCGGTTCATGGCTCGACTACGAATTCGATCCCAAAGACCTGCTGTACTTCCGTGTTGACCGTCGTCGCAAGATGCCCGTCACCATTTTGCTCAAAGCCATTGGCTTGAACCCAGAATCCATATTGGCCAACTTCTTTGTGAACGACAACTTCCGTCTCATGGACAGTGGCGCGCAAATGGAATTTGTGGCCGAGCGTCTGCGCGGCGAAGTAGCCCGTTTCGACATCACCGACAAATCGGGCAAAGTGATTGTTGCCAAAGACAAGCGCATTACCGTTCGTCACACCCGTGAACTCGAGCAGTCTGCCACCACGCACATCAGCGTGCCTGAAGACTTCTTGGTTGGCCGTGTTGTGGCTCGCAACATTGTGGACGCCGAAACAGGCGAAATCATTGCCAAGGCCAACGAAGAACTCACCGAAGTATTGCTCAAGAAATTGCGCTCTGCTGGCGTGCAAGATCTGCAATGTATCTACACCAACGAACTCGATCAAGGTGCGTACATTTCGCAAACATTGCGCGTCGACGAAACCGTTGACGAATTTGCAGCTCGCGTGGCCATCTACCGCATGATGCGCCCTGGTGAGCCACCGACAGAAGACGCAGTGCAGGCCCTGTTCCAGCGCTTGTTCTACAACCCCGACACCTATGATTTGTCGCGCGTGGGCCGTATGAAGTTCAACGCCCGCATGGGCCGCGACGAGTCAACCGGTCCGATGGTGCTCACCAACGAAGACATCTTGGCCGTGGTCAAGATCTTGGTTGATTTGCGCAATGGCCGCGGCGAAGTCGATGACATCGATCACTTGGGCAATCGCCGCGTACGTTGCGTGGGCGAGTTGGCCGAGAACCAATACCGCACCGGTTTGGCGCGTATCGAAAAAGCTGTGAAAGAGCGTTTGGGTCAAGCCGAGCAAGAGCCGCTCATGCCGCACGATCTGATCAACTCCAAGCCCATTTCTGCGGCGCTCAAAGAATTCTTTGGCGCATCGCAGTTGTCACAGTTCATGGACCAAACCAATCCTTTGGCAGAGATCACGCACAAGCGCCGTGTGTCTGCCCTTGGCCCAGGCGGTTTAACCCGTGAGCGTGCAGGCTTTGAAGTGCGTGACGTTCACGTCACCCACTACGGCCGTGTGTGCCCTATTGAAACACCTGAAGGTCCAAACATCGGTTTGATCAACTCACTCGCCTTGTATGCGCGTTTGAACGAGTACGGTTTCATTGAGACGCCTTACCGCCGTGTGGTCGACGCCAAAGTCACCATGGACATCGATTACTTGTCTGCCATTGAAGAAGGCAAGTACGTGATCGCTCAGGCCAATGCCACCTTGGACAAAGCCGGCAAGCTCACAGACGGCCTGGTGTCTGCCCGTGAAAAAGGCGAATCCATTTTGTGCGGTGCAGATCGCATTCAATACATGGACGTGTCGCCTGCTCAAATCGTATCGGTTGCGGCTTCATTGGTGCCGTTCCTCGAGCACGATGACGCCAACCGCGCGTTGATGGGTGCCAACATGTCACGTCAAGCCGTGCCTGTGCTCCGTCCTGAGAAGCCATTGGTCGGTACAGGTATCGAGCGCGTTGCCGCAGTTGACTCTGGCACCGTGGTCACAGCCACTCGCGGTGGTGTGGTCGACTATGTCGATGCCACCCGCATCGTGATTCGTGTCAACGACAACGAAACCCAAGCGGGCGAAGTGGGCGTTGACATTTACAACCTCATCAAATACCAACGTTCTAACCAGAACACCAACATTCACCAGCGCGCCATTGTGAAGCGTGGTGACAAGTTGGAAAAAGGTGATGTGATTGCCGACGGCGCATCGACTGACCTGGGCGAAATCGCCATTGGCCAGAACATGCTGATCGCTTTCATGCCTTGGAACGGTTACAACTTCGAAGACTCGATCTTGATTTCCGAGCGCGTGGTTTCTGAAGACCGCTACACCTCGATTCACATTGAAGAGTTGGTGGTGATGGCACGCGACACCAAGTTGGGTGCCGAAGAAATCACACGTGACATCCCTAACTTGTCAGAGCAGCAATTGGGCCGCTTGGACGAGTCCGGCATCATCTACGTGGGTGCAGAAGTGCAACCCGGCGATGTGTTGGTGGGCAAGGTCACACCCAAAGGTGAAACCACACTCACACCTGAAGAGAAGTTGCTCCGCGCCATCTTCGGTGAAAAAGCCAGCGACGTGAAAGACACCTCATTGCGCGTCGACCAAGGCTCACAAGGCACGGTCATTGACGTTCAAGTGTTCACACGCGAAGGCATTGTGCGCGACAAGCGTGCGCAGCAAATTATTGACGACGAACTCAAGCGCTTCCGCTTGGATTTGAACGATCAGTTGCGCATCGTGGAAGCCGACGCCTTCGACCGTATCGAAAAATTGTTGACTGGCAAAGTTGCCAACGGCGGCCCTCAGAAGCTTGCCAAAGGCACCAAGATCGACAAGGCTTACCTCGAGTCCATCGAGAAGTTCCACTGGTTTGACATTCGTCCTGCCGACGAAGACATTGCCAGCCAACTCGAGTCCATCAAGAACTCGCTTGAGCAAACGCGTCACAGCTTCGATTTGTCTTTCGAAGAGAAGCGCAAGAAACTCACACAGGGCGACGAGTTGCCAGCAGGCGTGCTCAAAATGGTCAAGGTCTACTTGGCAGTCAAGCGTCGCTTGCAGCCTGGTGACAAGATGGCCGGCCGTCACGGCAACAAAGGTGTGGTCTCCAAGATCGTGCCTGTTGAAGACATGCCTTACATGGCCGACGGCACACCTGCCGACATCGTGTTAAACCCCTTGGGCGTTCCTTCACGCATGAACGTGGGTCAGGTGCTTGAAGTTCACTTGGGTTGGGCTGCCAAAGGCATTGGTCACCGCATTGGTGACATGCTGCAAGCCGAAGCCCGCGTGGCCGAGTTCCGCACCTTGTTCGAAGAACTCTACAACGGCATTGGCCGCAAAGAAGACTTGTCCAAGTTGTCTGATACAGACGTCTTGGCCATGGCAGAAAACCTCAAAGGTGGTTTGCCCTTTGCCACGCCCGTGTTCGACGGCGCTGCGGAAGAAGAAATTCGCACCATGTTGAAAATGGCTTACCCAGACGATGTGGCTGCACGCAAAGGCCTCACGGCCACGCGCACGCAAGCGCATTTGTTTGATGGCCGCACAGGTGAAGCCTTTGAGCGTCCTACCACCATTGGCTACATGCACTTCTTGAAGTTGCACCACTTGGTCGACGACAAAATGCACGCCCGTTCCACAGGTCCTTACTCACTGGTCACGCAGCAGCCTTTGGGCGGCAAGGCCCAGTTTGGTGGCCAGCGTTTCGGCGAGATGGAGGTGTGGGCTTTGGAAGCTTACGGTGCCTCTTACGTGTTGCAAGAAATGCTCACGGTCAAGTCCGACGACGTGCAAGGTCGTACCAAAGTGTACGAAAGCATTGTCAAAGGCGAGCACACCATCAGTGCCGGCATGCCCGAATCGTTCAACGTGTTGGTCAAGGAAATTCGTTCCCTTGGTCTCGACATTGAACTCGAGCGTTCTTGAACCCCTGCTAGATTAATAAAAGGAAGAGTCTCATGAAATCACTTCTGGACCTGTTCAAGCAGTTCACACCGGACGAGCATTTTGATGCCATCCGCATTGGCTTGGCTTCACCCGAAAAAATCCGTTCTTGGTCTTTTGGCGAAGTTAAAAAGCCTGAAACCATCAACTACCGCACGTTCAAGCCTGAGCGTGATGGTTTGTTTTGCGCCAAGATTTTTGGCCCTATCAAAGACTACGAATGCTTGTGCGGTAAATACAAGCGCTTGAAGCACCGCGGCGTGATCTGCGAGAAGTGCGGCGTTGAAGTCACACAGACCAAGGTGCGCCGCGAACGCATGGGTCACATTGACTTGGCTGCACCTTGCGCACACATCTGGTTCTTGAAATCATTGCCTAGCCGTTTGGGCCTGGTCTTGGACATGACATTGCGTGACATCGAGCGCGTTTTGTACTTTGAAGCTTACGTGGTCACAGATCCCGGCATGACACCGCTGAAAAAGTACAGCATCATGACCGAAGACGACTACGATGCCAAATTGCAAGAGTACGGCGATGAGTTCCAAGCCAAAATGGGCGCGGAAGGCATCAAAGACTTGTTGCACAGCATTGAAATCGAATCCGAAATTGAGCGCCTGCGTGGCGACCTCACGGGCTCTGAAGTCAAGGTCAAGAAAAACTCCAAGCGTTTGAAAGTGCTCGAAGCTTTCAAGAAGTCAGGCATCAAGCCTGAGTGGATGGTGCTCGAAGTGCTGCCCGTCTTGCCACCGGACCTGCGTCCTTTGGTGCCCCTAGACGGCGGCCGTTTTGCTACCCTGCGTCCATTGGTGCCACTGGACGGCGGCCGTTTTGCCACTTCCGACTTGAACGATTTGTACCGCCGCGTCATTAACCGCAACAGCCGTCTGCGCCGTTTGCTTGAGTTGAAAGCGCCAGAGATCATTGCGCGCAACGAAAAGCGCATGTTGCAAGAAGCCGTTGACTCCTTGCTAGACAACGGTCGCCGCGGTAAAGCCATGACCGGCGCCAACAAGCGTGCCCTCAAATCTTTGGCCGACATGATCAAAGGTAAGAGCGGCCGGTTCCGTCAAAACTTGTTGGGCAAGCGCGTCGACTACTCTGGTCGTTCTGTGATTACCGTGGGCCCAACCCTCAAACTGCACCAGTGCGGTTTGCCCAAGTTGATGGCCATCGAGTTGTTCAAGCCATTCATCTTTGCACGCCTCGAAGCCATGGGCATCGCGACCACCATCAAGGCGGCCAAGAAAGAAGTTGAAGCCGGTACACCGGTGGTGTGGGACATCTTGGAAGAGGTGATCAAAGAGCACCCCGTCATGTTGAACCGTGCGCCTACTTTGCACCGCTTGGGCATTCAGGCCTTTGAGCCCTTGCTGATTGAAGGCAAAGCCATTCAGTTGCACCCCCTCGTTTGCGCGGCCTTCAACGCCGACTTCGACGGTGACCAAATGGCCGTTCACATTCCATTGTCTGTGGAAGCGCAAATGGAAGCCCGCACGCTCATGCTGGCCTCCAACAACGTGCTGTTCCCAGCCAACGGCGAACCTTCCATCGTGCCGTCACAAGACGTGGTGCTGGGCTTGTACTACACCACCCGCGAACGCATCAACGCCAAAGGCGAAGGCTTGATCTTCTCCGACATCGGCGAAGTTCAGCGCGCTTTGGATGCTGACGCTGTTGAGCTAACTGCCAAGATCAGCGTGCGCGTCACCGATTGGATTCTGAACAAAGAAACCAAAGAGTTCACGCCTTCAACCAACATGGTTTACACCACAGTGGGCCGTGCCTTGTTGTCCGAAATCTTGCCCAAAGGCTTGGCTTTCGAGAACATCAACAAAGCACTCAAGAAGAAAGAAATTTCCAAGCTCATCAACACGTCTTTCCGCAAGTGCGGTTTGAAAGAGACCGTGGTGTTTGCCGACAAGCTGTTGCAAAACGGTTTCCGTTTGGCCACACGCTCTGGCATCTCGATTGGCATCGACGACATGTTGGTTCCCCCAGAAAAGGGCGCCATCATTTCTGAAGCCGAAAAAGAAGTGAAAGACATTGAGCAGCAGTATGTGTCGGGTCTGGTCACTTCTGGCGAGCGTTACAACAAGGTCGTTGACATCTGGGGCAAAGCCGGCGACGCCGTGTCCAAGGTCATGATGGACCAACTCCGCAAAGAGAAAACCATTGACCGTCATGGCAAAGAAGTTGAGCAAGAATCGTTCAACTCCATTTACATGATGGCCGACTCTGGCGCCCGCGGTTCTGCGGCTCAGATTCGTCAGTTGGCGGGTATGCGTGGTTTGATGGCCAAGCCTGATGGCTCGATCATTGAAACGCCTATCACGGCCAACTTCCGTGAAGGCCTCAATGTGTTGCAGTACTTCATCTCGACACACGGTGCGCGTAAAGGCTTGGCCGATACCGCTTTGAAGACAGCCAACTCAGGTTACCTGACACGTCGTTTGGTTGACGTGACACAAGACTTGGTGGTCAAAGAACTCGATTGCTTCACCACCGACGGCTCGCTCATGCGCGCCATCGTTGAAGGCGGTGAAGTGATTGAATCTTTGCGCGATCGCATCTTGGGACGCACTTTGGCCGACGAAGTCTTGCACCCTGAGTCTCGTGAATTGCTGGCGCCTGCTGGCACCTTGCTTGACGAAGACATGCTCGAAATCTTTGAAGCCGTGGCGGTTGACGAAGTCAAAGTTCGCACAGCCCTCACTTGCGCTACACGCTTTGGTTTGTGCGCCATGTGCTACGGCCGCGACTTGGGCCGTGGCGGCTTGATCAACAACGGCGAAGCCGTGGGTGTGATTGCTGCTCAGTCTATCGGTGAGCCTGGTACTCAGTTGACCATGCGCACGTTCCACATTGGTGGTGCTGCGTCACGCGCGTCTGTGGCCTCTAGCGTCGAAGCCAAGTCAAGTGGTTTGATCGGCTTCAATGCCGCCATGCGCTACGTGACCAACAGCAAAGGCGAGTTGGTGGTTATTTCTCGTTCCGGCGAAATCATCATTCACGATGAACATGGCCGCGAGCGTGAGCGTCACAAAGTACCTTACGGTGCCATCCTGACAGTCAAGATCGACAAGGCCATCAAGGCCGGTGCAATTTTGGCCAACTGGGATCCGCTCACACGCCCAGTCATCACTGAGTTTGCAGGTCAGACCAAATTCGAGAATGTCGAAGAAGGCCTGACTGTGGCTAAGCAGTTAGACGAAGTGACCGGTTTGTCCACCTTGGTGGTGATCGATCCAAAGCGTCGTGGTTCTACCAAAGTGGTTCGTCCTCAGGTCAAACTGATCGACGCTGCTGGCAAAGAAGTGAAGATTCCAGGTACTGATCACTCCGTGACCATCGGTTTCCAAATCGGCTCACTGATTCAAGTGCGCGACGGCCAAGATGTGGGCCCAGGCGAAGTCTTGGCGCGTATCCCTGTTGAAGGTCAAAAGACCCGCGACATTACCGGCGGTTTGCCACGTGTGGCCGAACTGTTCGAAGCACGCAGTCCGAAAGACAAGGGCATGTTGGCCGAGATGACCGGTACGGTGTCGTTTGGTAAAGAGACCAAAGGCAAGGTTCGTTTGCAGATCACCGACCCAGACGGCAAAGTGTGGGACGAACTCATTCCCAAAGAGAAGAACATCGTGGTCCACGAAGGCCAGGTGGTCAACAAGGGCGAGAGCGTTGTGGACGGCCCAGCCGACCCACAAGACATCTTGCGCTTGCTCGGCATGGAAGAGTTGGCTCGCTACATCGTTGACGAAGTGCAAGACGTTTACCGTTTGCAAGGCGTGAAGATCAATGACAAGCACATCGAAGTGATCGTGCGTCAGATGCTGCGCCGTGTGGTGGTTGAGAACATTGGTGAATCCAACTACATCTCGGGTGAACAAGTCGAGCGTTCAGAAATTTTGAACACCAACGATGCATTGCGCGCCGAAGGCAAAATTCCTGCAACTTTCAGCAACTTGTTGTTGGGTATCACGAAGGCTTCTTTGTCAACCGACTCGTTCATCTCTGCGGCTTCCTTCCAGGAAACCACCCGCGTGCTCACCGAGGCTGCCATCATGGGCAAGCGCGACGAGTTGCGTGGTCTGAAAGAGAACGTCATTGTGGGCCGCTTGATTCCTGCCGGTACAGGTTTGGCTTATCACAAAGCCCGTGCCGCCAAAGATGCGATGGACGAGGCAGAACGCCGCGCCATCACAGAAGCCGAAGCCGTTGAATTGGCCGAAGCGCAACAGTTGACCGAAGACGCAGCCAACGCTGCCGAATCGAAAGCCTGATCAATTTCCGGCTTAGGTCGGAATGAAGAACGCCTCTGATCCGTGAACGCGGCCAGGGGCGTTTTTTTTGAAGATGTTTTCATTCACAATGACAACAACATGGCACTTCTGATTTTTTCTTCTATCTTGGCAGTCCTGTTTTTTTGGGCTGTTGGCGCCTACAACCGCTTGGTCGTGTTGCGCGCAAGCGTGGCCAAACAGTTTGCAGCGGTGGATGCACAACTGATTAGAGTGTTGGTGTGGCTGCAGGGCAACTTGCCCGCGTCCATGCGCGATATGCTGAGTGAAATGGAAGAAGCGGCATTGCCAGAAGCGCTATTGAAAAACGAACGTGACCTGACACTATTGGCCATCCTAGAAGAGCTGTCCGACAGCTTGGACCTGGCGCGAGCGCAACCCCTCTCGCCTGTTGTGATGCAGAAGGTCAACCAAAATAGATTGGCCTTGGCGGCGTGGGCCAAGGC
>CALCBL010000549.1 GCA_937897495.1 uncultured Burkholderiales bacterium | reverse complement strand
GACTATGGGGGCCAAGCCAAGGTGCTTGAGCAGCTGGAAATTTTCATTGGCGCTGCCAAGATGCGCGGCGAACCTTTGGACCATGTGCTGCTGTTTGGCCCACCTGGTTTGGGCAAGACCACCTTGAGCCACATCATTGCGGCAGAGTTGGGTGTGAACCTGCGCCAAACCAGTGGCCCCGTCTTAGAAAAACCAAAAGACCTGGCCGCACTGCTCACCAATTTAGAAAAAAACGATGTCTTGTTCATCGATGAAATTCACCGCTTGTCTCCCGTGGTGGAAGAAATTTTGTACCCTGCATTAGAAGACTATCAAATCGACATCATGATCGGTGAAGGCCCCGCAGCGCGCAGCATCAAGCTCGATCTGCAGCCCTTTACTTTGGTGGGCGCTACCACCCGCGCGGGCATGCTCACCAACCCACTGCGCGACAGGTTTGGCATTGTGTCGCGGCTTGAGTTTTACACAGCAGAAGAATTGGGCCGCATTGTGAAGCGCAGTGCGGCATTGCTCAAAGCGCCGATGGATGCAGCGGGCGGCGAAGAAATTGCCAAGCGCTCACGCGGCACACCGCGCATTGCCAATCGCTTGCTCAGACGTGTGCGCGACTATGCCGATGTGAAAGGCTCAGGCCACATCACGCACGACATTGCCAAACGTGCGTTGGCCATGCTTGATGTCGATCCAGAAGGCTTTGATTTGATGGACCGCAAATTGCTCGAAGCAGTCATTCACCGATTCGATGGTGGACCCGTGGGCCTAGACAACATTGCGGCCAGCATTGGCGAAGAGCGCGACACCATTGAAGATGTGATTGAGCCGTACCTTATTCAACAAGGTTTCTTGCAGCGCACACCGCGAGGCAGAACAGCAACCTTGGCTGCATACAGGCACTTGGGTGTGACGCCGCCCAAAAGTTTCACTCAAGATTGAGTGCTCAACTCAGCTCAGCTCAGCTCAGCTCAGCTCAGCTTTAAGTCGAAAACTTAATATTCGTCTTGCGCCACGTCGTCCAAGTGCGACGTGTCTGCCCACCCCACCAAAGAAATGCTTTCTGGCGTCAAACAAACGGTTGATGGCGGTGTTGGTCAGGGC
>CALCBL010000548.1 GCA_937897495.1 uncultured Burkholderiales bacterium | reverse complement strand
TTTGCCTTCTGGGTTTTTCAAATCGAGCGCAAGGCTTTTTTTGTTGCGATTGAAGAGTGGGAAAAAACCAGCGCCTGAGCCCAACAGTTTGCGGGTGTTGTCCCCCTCTTGACCATGACCAATAGGTTCAACTTTGATCACTTCTGCGCCCAAGTCTGCCAGCACCATGCCGCATGTTGGGCCCATCACCATGTGGGTAAATTCGACCACGCGAATGCCCTCATAGGGCAGGTGTTTCGATTCAGACATGCACCCATCCTTTGGGCAGGCCCGCTTCGGGTGTCATGCCGTAAAGCGGCTCACCTGGCAAGCCATCGCTCAATGCTTGTCTGGCCAAAATCAATTTGGGAATGCTCACCCCAGTTTGAATGCCCATGGCTTCCAACATGAAAACCAAATCTTCTGTGACCACATTGCCAGATGCGCCAGGTGCATAGGGGCAGCCTCCTAAACCGGCCATCGAACTGTCAAAGGTGCGCACGCCCACATCGTAAGCCGCCAAACAATTGGCAAGACCCAAGCCGCGTGTGTTGTGCATGTGGGCCGCACCCGTTTTGTTGCCAATCTCTGCAAACACGCGCTTGAACAAACGGCGGACCTGCGCAGGGTTGGCCATGCCTGTGGTGTCGGACAAGCCTGATTCATCAGCGCCCGCTTCAATGACGGCAGCGGCCAGTTTCACGACATCGTCTTCGGCCACAAGGCCCTGAAGGGTGCAGCCAAATGCTGTGGAAATACCGGCTTCAACTTTGACATGCGGTGCCAATTCATTGCGAATTTGAACGATTGCGCGCACTTCCTCCACCATGGCTTCGCGTGTTTTGCGCACATTGGCCATGGAGTGTGCTTCTGAGGCAGAAACATGTATCTTGAGTTTTTGTGCCCCGGCCTTGAGGGCCGCCTCAGCGCCTTTGCGGTTGGGGACCAAGGCCATCACGGTCAGATGCGGGTACTGGCGTGCATGCTGAACCACCAGGGCAGCATCGGCCATTTGGGGAAGCAAGTGAGCCGGCACAAAGGAGGCGACTTCGATTTCTTGCAGTCCAGAGGCGACCAAAGCATC
>CALCBL010000547.1 GCA_937897495.1 uncultured Burkholderiales bacterium | reverse complement strand
CCATCGGCCACAGGTTCGCCAGTGCCTTGGTTGATGATTTCTGGAAAGAAATGATCTTCCCAAATGGTGGGGCCATCTTTGGTCTCAATGCACTCGCTGGCCACGCCGGGCCCCATCACTTCTGACAGGCCATAAATATCGACCGCATCAATGCCCATGCGGTTTTCAATGGCTGCACGCATGTCGTTGGTCCAAGGCTCGGCACCAAAAATACCAAGGCGCAATGAGCTGCTGCGAGGGTCAATGCCCTGGCGCTCAAACTCATCGGCAATGGCCAACATGTAGCTGGGCGTGACCATGATGATGTCGGGTTTGAAGTCTTGAATCAGCTGCACTTGGCGTTCGGTTTGTCCGCCACCAAAAGGCACCACCGTGAGGCCCAATTTTTCTGCGCCATAGTGAGCACCCAAACCGCCAGTGAACAAGCCATAGCCATAACTCACATGCACCATGTCGCCTGCTTGCGCGCCGCCAGCTCGAATGCTGCGTGCCACCACAGTGGCCCATGTGTCTATGTCGCGCTGGGTATAGCCCACCACGGTGGGTTTGCCTGTGGTGCCACTGGAAGCATGAATGCGAGAGCAAGCAGCGCGTGGCACTGCAAACATGCCGTAGGGATAGCTGTCGCGCAAATCGACTTTGGTGGTGAAAGGAAACTTGGCCAAGTCGGCCAATGTTTGGCAATCGCTAGGGTGCACGCCGGCTTTATCGAACTTGAGTTTGTAAACGGGCGAGTTGTCGTAGGCGTGTTGCAGCGTGGCTTTCAAACGTTTGAGTTGCAAGGAACGCAACTCGTCGATGCTGGCTTTTTCTATGGGCTCTAAAGGCAAGCGTGAGGGGGTGCTCATCAAAAAATCTCCGTCGTGTTTCTTCTGGGTCTAATTATTCAGGAATGACTGTGCCTTGAATTTGCGCACTCTTTCCTCTGAACATGGCAATCACATCGCCCTTTTGGTTGGTCACTTTCATGTCGTAAATGCCATGCCGTCCGCTCAAGGCTTGTTCTTGTCCGACACAGGTCAGCACATCGCCCAATTGGCCAGGCTTTAGAAATTCAATGCTGCAGCCTGCCGCCACAGCCACCTTGTTGTAGCTGTTGCAGGCAAAAGCGAAGGTGGAATCTGCCAGCGTGAAAATGAAGCCACCATGGCAGATTTTGTGACCATTCAAATGAAGCTCTTGCACAGTCATGCGCAACACGGCTTTGCCTGGCTCACACGATAAGATTTCAATGCCCATGGTGTCTTTGGTGGCGGTGTCCACTGCAAACATGGCAATGCCCACTTGCTTGGCCAAGGCCATGGCGGCTGGTGAAGAAGTACTCATGCTCATTCGCCTTTGAAATTAGCCGGACGCTTTTCCAAAAAGGCTTTGACACCTTCAATGTAGTCGTGTGTCAGGCCCATGGCCGACTGTGTATCGCGTTCTTGATCAAGTTGTTCAGACAAGCTGCGCGTGTGCGCGCCTGCCATGAGTTTGCGCGTGGCGACCAAGGCCTTGGTGGGCATATGGGCCAATTTCTCTGCCATGCCCATAGCAGCTGCCAGCGGGTCTTCGGCCACGTCCCAAATCATGCCCCACTCTTTGGCCTGAGTTGCACTCAATTTGTCGCCCGTCATGGCCAAAGCCAAGGCTCGCGGCAGACCCAATCGCTCAACCAACAACCAACTGCTGCCCGCATCTGGAATGAGACCAATTTTGCTAAAGGCCTGAATAAAACTGGCCTGTGGCGAGGCAATGGCAATGTCACAGGCCATGGCAATGGAGGCACCCGCGCCAGCTGCTACGCCATTGACGGCAGCCACAACAGGCATGCGCAATGCTTGAATGCGGCGGGTTGTTGGGTTAAACGCTTGGTCAATGATGGGGCCAGGATCGGCTCGCTTGACCATGTCGGGGCCAGGTGTGAAATCAAACTCTGATAAATCGGCACCCGCACAAAAA
>CALCBL010000546.1 GCA_937897495.1 uncultured Burkholderiales bacterium | reverse complement strand
CAGTGCAATGGCCAAAAATGGCGCATGCCAATTGAAATGAGAGGCCAAGAAAAGTGACAAGGGCACGCCCGCTACCGTGGCCACGGAGAAGGATGTCATGACCACACCCATCGCCCGGCCTCTGCGCTCAAACGGAATGACTTCTGCCACGATGGTTTGAGACAAGGCCATTAAGACACCGCCAAAAAATCCCGAGGCCACTCGCGCCAACATAAGCCAAGCAAAAGTGGGGGCGAAACTACAAGCCAATGCTGCAACCCCAAACAAGGGGTACAGGGTCAGCATCATTCGCTTGCGGCCAAAGCGGTCAATGTAGGTAGCGGCCAAAAGACCTGACAAGCCCGCAGCAAAGGTATAGGCCGACACCAAGAACCCAAACTCACCCGCAGAAATGCCAAAGAGTTCAGTCAACTGGGGCCCCAAAGGCATCATGATCATGAAGTCAAGGACGCTGGTGAATTGGATGCTGGCGAGTGTCAATAAAAGCCAGCGTTCGCGCTTTGGCGTCAAATGTGAAGTCATGGGTGGTTTTCCTGAAGCTCTGACTCTATCATTCGCTCATGCACCTTGATGACCTCACTCAAACTGACACCCTCGGTGGCCGCTTGAGTCAGCCGCCGCAAGACATCACGCGTGGTTTGGTCCTCATGGGGGGTGGCGCCAGAACGGCCTACCAAGCCGGTGTTTTGCAGGCCTTGGCTGCGTTAATCAAGCCACCCGCTGGCAAGGCCAACGCCTTTCCGTTCCAAGTCTTAGTGGGCACTTCGGCAGGCGCTCTGAACGCCACCTATCTGGCCAGTCGGGCCATCGACGGCTTAGCAGCATTGAGCGGGTTGGGCGAGTTTTGGCAGGGTCTGCATTCTCGTTGGGTCTACCACCTGCCCGATACACCCATGGCTCAGTTCAGCCGCTGGGCAACAGCATTAGGCGTCACCCTGTCGGCCCGCAAACAAGGCGCCGCGCTTGACAGCATGCCACTGGTGGACACTTTGCACCGACGCATTGCCCTGAACAACATCGATTTGGCATTGACACGGGGGGACCTGAAAGCCTTGGCCGTCACGGCATCAAGTTACACCACGGGTGTGCACTGGACTTTTTGCCAAACTCACCAACTGGCAAGCGCACAGGCATGGAACAGGCCAGGACGTCGCGCCGAATTGCAAGACATCACCATTGAGCATCTCATGGCCTCAAGCGCCATTCCCTTTTTATTCCCAGCCACACCGCTGTGGGTCGACGGCAACATGGAGTACTTTGGCGATGGCTCGATGCGACAAAGTTCACCGCTTTCCCCTGCCGTGCACTTGGGCGCCAACAAAATTTTGGCCATTGGCGTTGGGCAACCCCAAAGGAGGTCCATGGACCTGTCGGGTTCAAGCTTTCAGGCCAGCCCAGCCAGCAAACAGCGGCCCAGTCTTGGCAACATTGCTGGACATGCGATGGCCAGTGTGTTCAACGACACCCTCATGGCCGATGTTGAACAAGTCCAACGCGTGAATCAAAGCATTCAACAGTTAAAAAATCACCTTTCTGAGCACCACGGTCTGGCCCTCGCTCAGTCCCTGCCATTTCGAGAGGTGGAAGTTTTGGCCATGCAACCCAGTGAGTCACTTGACGCCTTGGCCCAAGCGCATGTCCATGAACTGCCGCGGCCAGTGCGCCGTGTTTTAGAGGGGCTCGGTGCATTGAAGGGTTCGGGCGCTGGGCTTGCGAGTTATCTTTTATTCGAGCCCGGATTTTTACGCGCACTCATGGCTCTGGGTGCTCAAGACGTGGCCATGCGCAAAGAAGAGCTCTTGGATTTTTTCAGCGATTCAGTGCCATAATCCGACCCATCGTTATTTTGGAGTTTGCTCCGTGGAAAGCCACCCTAGTTGGTAGCTTTCGAATGAGATGGCTCCTGTGCTGTACGCCTAGATGCAGCTTAGCCAGTCGTTCGAAAGCTGCTTTGCCCTCATTGCCGCCTTATCGAACACTTGGCCCCCCAGTTTTTGGGGCTGAAGGAGATCTGCCATGCTCAACATTTTTACGCTAGCCAACGGCCGCTTGGTCCAGGAAGAGATTGAATCTCTGGAAGAGTTGTCCAAGTTCCAGCCTATTTGGGTCGACCTTGAGTCGCCCACTGTGGAAGAAAAACGTTGGATCAAACAATACTACGGCCTGTCCATTCCAGAAGATGCGATGGACGAGGACATTGAAGAATCTGCGCGCTTCTACGAAGAAGACAACGGCGAATTGCACATTCGCTCTGACTTTTTAATTGCCGACGAAGACGAGCCCCGCACGGTTCGCTGCGCCTTCATTTTGAATCTGCAAAACGCCGACCTGCGCAGCATGGGCGTTCTGTTTTCCATCCACGACGAAGACGTGCCTGTGTTTCGCTTGCTGCGTTTGCGTGCGCGCCGTGCGCCAGGCCTGCTGGAAGATGCCAAAGCCGTGTTGCTTAAACTGTTCGATGCCGACGCTGAGTATTCAGCCGATACGCTGGAGAACATTTACGACAAACTGGAAATTGCCGGCAAGTTAGTCTTGTCTGGCGACGTGACCGATGCCATGGCCGGTGAGGTGCTGGGCGCCATTGCTCGCCAAGAAGATTTGAACGGCCGCATTCGCCGCAACGTGATGGACACCCGCCGCGCGGTGAGTTTCATGATGCGAAGCAAAATGCTGAACGCAGAGCAATTTGAAGAAGCACGTCAAATTTTGCGCGACATTGATTCACTCGATTCGCACACTGAGTTTTTGTTTGAAAAGATCAACTTCTTGATGGACGCCACGGTGGGTTTCATCAACATCAACCAGAACAAGATCATCAAAATCTTTTCAGTGGCCAGTGTGGCCTTGCTGCCGCCCACGCTCATTGCCAGTTTGTACGGCATGAACTTTCAGTACATGCCCGAGCTGTCGCAAACTTGGGGCTACCCGTATGCGCTGTGCCTCATGGTGGCCAGTGCCGTGGTGCCCATGTGGTACTTCCGCAGACGCGGCTGGCTTAAGTAGGAAATCGCTTTAAAAACTCAGACACAATGGCCGCGCTGTAATGGCTGGCCACGTCTTTCACAAATTGAGAAAAATCAGTGTGCGCAGCATCGTCTGCGCGGTCTGACAAGGTGCGAACCACCGCAAGTGGAACGTCATAGGCATGGCACACCTGCGCCAGCGCAGCGCCCTCCATTTCCACAGCCAACGCATCCGATATTTGAGTTTGCAATCTTTGGCTTTCAGATGCACTTGAGACAAATTGATCGCCACTGATGATCAAGCCTACATGCACTGTGGCTTGCGGCAAAGCCTGACGAGCACTTTCTATCAGGCACTGAGTCATGCTTTCGTCTGATGGGAAGCGAGAGAGATTTAGCAAGGGCACTTCATATTGGGGAAACAAAGGCGAGGCGTCGATGTCATGCTGAAGTAGCTCTGCGCCTACCACTACGTCACCCACCTTCACATGAGACGCTAAGCCTCCCGCAACACCCGTGAACAGAATTCTTTGGACTTGGTATTTTTCGATGAGAACGGTAGCCGTGATGGCCGCAGCCACTTTGCCAATGCCTGACAACACAGCCACCACCCTGTGCCCCTGAAGATGGCCTACCCAAAATTCTCGGCCGGCAACATGGTGGCAGCTTGCGTCCTGCATGAGGGCCAACACGGCCGATAACTCTTCATGCATCGCACCAACGAGTGCGATGCGCGGCACAAACTCACTTCGGCGCATCACGCAACTCTCGCCGCAATATTTTGCCCACTGCGGTTTTGGGAAGTTCGACTTTGAACTCAATGATCTTAGGCTGCTTATAACCCGTCATGTTGGCTTTGCAATATTCACGCACCGCCATCTCAGTGAGGGATGGGTCTTTTTTAACGATCACCAACTTAACAGCTTCACCTGTTTTTTCATCGGGCACACCTACCGCGGCACACTCTAAAACACCTGGGCACAAAGACAGTGTTTCTTCGATGTCGTTAGGGTAGACATTGCAGCCG
>CALCBL010000545.1 GCA_937897495.1 uncultured Burkholderiales bacterium | reverse complement strand
GCAGAATGCTGGCCCAGCACTGCGAATGGCCATGCGGGTGCAAATCGACTTGATGGGCGGTATGCCTGACATCTAGACCAAAGGCGCTGTAGTAACCCACAGCTGCTTTTAAATCAGGAACCGTGAAGACCACCCGATCTAAGGAGTGCACAACACTGGAATTTTTTCGATGGGGGGATTTACTCATGGTGACACCTCTCTTGACCGCTGGGATACTGGTGATAGCATTGCTTTAGAAGCCACTATCGACGTTGAAAAAGTAAGGAAAACTATGCCTATTCACTCTTTGAATCATTTTTTCATTCGCTCCGAGAACCTAGAACTCACCAAAGAGTTTTACATGACTGTATTGGGTTTTGAAGTTATGGCAAGACCCGATTTTCCCTTCCCCGGTTATTGGTTAGGCATCAATGGCTCGATTCAGGTTCACTTGGGCCCGTCCAACATTCCCAACCGAGAAAAATACTACATCGGCACCGGCAGCGATGCCGCCAACGGCCAGACGGGCGTCATTGACCATGTGGCATTTTTGGCTGAAGAGCCTGAATCATTTGTAGAACGGTTTCAAGAGAAAAATATCAGCTTCAGACCTAGGCATTTCCCTGAATCCAACCTCTACCAGCTGTTCATCAGAGACCCCAATGGCGTCATGATTGAGCTCAACTTTTTCAACATCACCCAAGCACCCGCCTGGAATGGCGAGGACTACTCCAAAATGGAACGTGTGACCGAGACTCACAGCACCTAGAGAATTTCTGCATTTCTTGATGCAAGTTAGGGTAAAAGCCAATACCAGTTCAGCGTCTCTCTCTTAGCATTGCCAAGTCATTCTTTTAAAAACTTGGGAGACATTCATGGACAACATGCGACGCAAGGTGATAGGAACGGGTACCGCTGCTTTGGTGGCAGCATCAGTGCCTGGGAGTTTGGTTTTCGCGCAAGGCGCACCCATCAAAATTGGCATGAGCATGCCTCAAACGGGTGGTCTTGGGGCTGGCGGACAAGCCGCATTGATCGGTATTCGCATGTGGGTCGATGACGTGAATGCCAAAGGCGGCCTGCTAGGCAGAAAAGTAGAGTTCATCGTTTATGACGACCAAAGCAATGGCGCCAACACCCCGGGCATCTACACCAAGCTGCTAGATGTTGACAAGGTTGACATTCTCATTGCACCTTATGCCACCAACCCAACGGCCCCCATCATGCCTTTGGTCAAAGAGCGCGGCAAGCTGCTCATGGGCAATTTCTCCTTCCAAGTTAACTCCAAAGTCCAACACGACATGTGGTTTAACAACGCACCTTGGAACGATGCCAGAGGCTGGTCTGAGGGCTTTCTTGAAGCTGGTAAAAATGCCGGTGCAAAAAGCTTGGCTGTGTTTGCAGCCGATGCTGAGTTCCAACAGAATTTGGCCAATGGCGCGCGAGAAATTGCCCAAAGTTCAGGTTGGAACATTGTCTACAACCAAAACTACCCAGGCAACAACACAGACTTCTCATCCATCATTCGCTCAGTACGGGCAGCCAGGCCAGAGGCCGTGTTTGTGGCTTGCTACCCTAACGAAGCAGTGGCCATCATGCGGTCTGTCAATGAGATTGGCATAGGTTCACAAGTTCAAATTTTTGGCGGCGGTATGGTTGGCTTGCAATTCACGCCTGTCATGCAAAGCTTGGGCAGCTTGCTCAATGGCGTTGTCAACTTCAACTCTTATGTGCCAGGCATGAAGTTCCCAGGCATTGACGACTTCTTCAAACGCTACACAGAGCGCGCCGTAGCAGCCAAGGTCGATCCATTAGGATACTACCTGCCCCCATTCAACTATGCCATCGGCCAGATGATTGAGCAGGCTGTCAATGCCACCAAGACCATTGACAACAAGAGGCTGGCTGAGTACCTCCGCAGAACCGAGTTCAACACCATTGTGGGCCCCATCAGCTTTGACAAAAATGGTGAGCGTGCAAAACCAAGACTGGTTCAAACTCAGTTTAGAAACGTCAAGGACAACGACCTGGAACAATTCAGGAGCCCAGGCAAACAAGTGGTCGTTTGGCCAGCTGTCGACAAACAAGGCGACATCATCACACCATTCGATCGGGCCCGCAAAGCCACTTGATTGAGCCTTAACGCAACATCAATAGGTGAGGCTTTGAGTAGCCTCACCTCTCATTGAAGCACTCCCGATGATTTCTATCGATCTACTTTTTGAGGCGGTCCTCTTTGGCATTTTGCTGGGTTGTTTCTACGCAGCAGTCAGCTTGGGCCTCTCAGTTGCATTTGGTTTGCTAGATGTCCCCTACGTGGCGCATCCTGCCCTGCTTATTTTGGGCTCTTATTTCACTTTTCTGCTCAGTAAAACTGGCTTAGATCCCATCATCTGTGGGCTTTTGCTCATGCCGGTCTTCTACCTCATCGGCATTGCACTTTATCGGTTTTATTACGAAACATTTGAAAGGCGCAGCTCCGACACAGGCGTGCGTGGTCTGGCCTTTTTCTTCGGCATTGCCTTCATCATCGAGGTCTGCCTCATCTTGGTTTTTGGTGTTGACCAGCGCACCGTCAGTGCCACTTACATTGGCAGCAGTTTGGAAATTGGCGAATACCGTTTTCCGTATCGCATGTTGGTGGCCTTTGGCATTGCCATATTTCTCACCACCCTGCTCACCTTGTACTTTTCCAAAACCTTCAATGGGCGCGCCATTAAAGCAGTGGGACAAGACGAAGGTGCTTTAAGACTGATGGGGGCCAACCCCGTCAAAATCAAACAATTGGCATTTGGCATTGCTACCGCAGTCAATGCCTTGGCCGGCGCCATGCTCATCATTGTGGGCCCGGTTGAACCCGCCATGGACCGAATTTACATTGGCCGCACTTTCTGCGTGGTGGTGCTTGCCGGTTTGGGCAGCATGAGCGGCACTTTGGTCGCAGGACTGATTTTGGGCATTGCAGAGTCCGTCGTCATGATGACCTTGGGAGCCTCTTGGGCACCTGCAGTTTCTTTTGGTTTGTTGCTCTTAATGCTGGGCATTAGACCTCAAGGTCTGTTTGGAAGATAGGTACCCATGAAATACAGCATCTGCGCTTTTTTGACACTCCTGGCATTTCTAGGACTGTCCTTGATGAACGTCAACGAATACATTTTCTTTGCCGGCTTTGTCATCTTGCAATTTGTCGTGCTGGCAACCGCATGGAACATCTTGGGCGGCTACGCAGGCTATGTGAATTTTGGTGTGCCTGCCTTCATTGCCGTAGGGGCCTATTCCGCCGTCGTGCTTTTCAAATCTATTTCTGCACCTCTGGTGGTGCAAATCATTGGCGGCGGCATTCTGGCAGGCTTGTTGGGCCTCATGGTAGGACTCCTCACCCTTAAATTGCGCGGTATCTTTTTCTCAATTGCCACTGTGGCAGTTGTTTTTATCTTGGAAACTGTGGTTATGAATTGGCGCTATGTGGGCGGCGCTACTGGCTTGCAACTGACCAGGCCGCCAGATCTTTGGATTTTTGACACGTACACCCGCATGCTGTTTTTTGTCATGGCGGTTTTGGCCGTCTGCTCTGTGTCAATTGCCCGTTATATCCAAGACTCATTTTTAGGTCGCGGATTAAGGGCTGTGCGCGATTCAGAAGAGGCCGCAGAGTGTTCGGGCGTTCCAACTCTAAAAATCAAACTCATCGCCTGCACCATTTCTGGTGCACTCATGGGCATCGCTGGCGCGCCCATGCCCATGTACCTCAGCTACATTGAGCCAACGGCTACTTTCAATCTCAATTACTCTATCTCCGCCTTAGGTATGCCCATCATTGGCGGTACTTCGCACTGGATTGGCCCCGTCATAGGTGCACTTCTATTGGCCACCATTCAGCAGGTTGTTACCGTCACTGTTTCAAATGAACTGAATGTCTTGGTGGTGGGCGTCCTGTTGGTTTTATTTGTTGTTTTGGCACCCGATGGCATCTTAGGATTGATTAAAAAATGGAAACAATCCTCGAAGTAAA
>CALCBL010000544.1 GCA_937897495.1 uncultured Burkholderiales bacterium | reverse complement strand
TGCTTGGCGCATCCGAATACCCGTGGCATCAAAAAATGCATTGGCCACCGCTGCTGGCACCACGCGGCAGGTGGCTTCGCCCGCGCCTGTAGGCGGGGCTTCTGGTCGGTTGATCAACACAATGTCAATTTCTTCAGGCGCGTCTTTGATGTCCAAAATGGGATAGCTGTTCCAATCGACACTTTTGACTTTGTCGGGCGAAAACTGTACCTCTTCAAAAATAGTTCTGGACAGTGCTTGGACCAGCCCGCCTTCAATCGTGTAACGCAAACCTTGTGGGTTCACAATCAAACCACAATCGTGGGCCACTGTGAATTTGCGGCCCCAAATTCGACCTGTCTTGCGGTCCACTTCAATCTCGGCAACCACCGCCACGATGGTGCCTGCGCGTTGTGCGTAAGCAATGCCACGGCCACTCAAAATAGGACCACGTCGGTCTCGTTTGGCATTGCCACGAGGCTCCCAACCCGACTTTTCGGCAGCCGCTTTGAGCACCGCAATGTCTCGGGGTGCCTTGGCATATTTCACACGGAATGCAACAGGATCCTCGCCAGTGGCATAGGCCAACTCATCGATGAACTGCTCACTTGCAAATTGAATTTGCAAACCCACTGGATCGCGCACGTGCGAGGTTCGCATGGGCGAAGCGCTGGCAATCAAATCGGGAATCACTTCCCATGCCAACATTTTGTTGTCAAAGGCATAGCTTTCCTCGGGGTTGCCAAAAGTGACGCCGCCCTTGGGTGGCAAGCCCAACTCCATGCCCACCAAACTGTCTCTTGGATCTGACTCGTTGCTGTCAATGGTGGCGCGCGAGAAAGCGCGGGTTGTGAAATCGTAGGCCACCACTTTGCCAGAGGCATCAATGGCAGCACGTGCGCGGTGCACCGATGCCGGCGCTTTAGGGTCCCATGCCGTACCGTCATGCCGCATGCCTTGCACGCGCACAGGCTGCCCCACCATTTTTGAAATCATGGCAGCGTCCAATACGGCATCACCTGCATCGTTGCGACCGTACGAGCCTGGGCCTTGGACCCAGAAGGCCTCAACCGTTTCTACAGGCACCTTCAGCAGCGCTGCCACGCCATCGCGTGCGTAATGGGGTTTTTGCGAGCCTGTCCAAATGGTGATTTTGTCTGCTTTCACATCGGCCACAGCGCTGGCTGGGCCCATGCTGGCGTGCGATTGGAAAGGCCATAAATATTCAGCCTCAACCACCTTCACGGCCGACTTCAAGGCCGAAGCCACATCACCGTTTTTGATGTCCTCAGAACGCTTGCGCGTTGGCGCTTGTCGAATGTGCTCATGCAGTTTTTCAAACTCAGGAAATGGTTTGCTGTTGGCCACCCAAGTGACCTTCAAGTCCTTGGCCGCCTTCACGGCGTCCCACTCACGCTCGGCCACCACGGCCAAGAAATTCTTTTCGCGCACCACGCGCGCACCCTTGATGTGCTTGATCGAAGACTCGTCCACCTTCTCTGCCAAACCTCCTGCAACGGGTGTGCGAATCACCCGCGCATGCAACATGCCCGGCACTCTCACATCTGCAATATTGCCTTCCGTACCAAAGACTTTCCACGCCACATCGTTGCGCGGCAAAGACAATCCCACCACTTTGTACTCAGATGGAAGCTTGGGTTTGGCAGCGCCCTTGACATCCATTTGATTGCCAATTCGCTTGTTCCACTCTACTTTGGAATTGAAATACTTGCCGCCGATCAGTTCGGCATAGGAGACTTTTTGTGCATCGTTGCCTTTGACAGAAATGACACCATCAAAAATACTCAAATTGGCGGCAGGCACATTCAGTTTTTCAGATGCCAGATTGAGCAAAATGCGACGTGCTTCTGCAGCTGCATTGCGAAGCGGTCTGGCGCCTGCCTGAATACCCAAGGCGCTAGAGGCGCAGCCCTGGTTCAAAGAAGTGGCTGAGTTGCCCATCAC
>CALCBL010000543.1 GCA_937897495.1 uncultured Burkholderiales bacterium | reverse complement strand
GCCTCATAGAAATATGGGGCGTTTTTTTTCGTCTGTCGAATTCAGAAGGCGACTACAAATTCACAACCATGTTGTCTTGAAAAGCCAGCGCTTTGCTTCTTTCAAGATCTAAGAGCATGTCATGAAGCCATTCTTGAATGGACATTTGTGGGGCCTGCGTTTGGTGCAGTATTTGTAAATAGGGCACTGCGCTGGCCCATGCCGTGAAGGCAATTTGATCAACCTCTGTCAACTCTAAAAGCTTGTATTTCAAAAGAACTTTGGCCCCATATCGGGCATGCTTTTGAGGGTTCTGAACAAAGCCATCTAATTTCTTGCGAGCAATTTCTAGGGCTGCATCGATATTCTCAAAAACAGCGCCATGCCCTGGTATGACCCACAAGGGCTTAAGCGACTCAATCAAATCCAGCGTTTGAGCCACCTCGTGAAAAGCCTCAACGCCCTCTAACTCCGGAAACACAACGCCAAATCCGTTAGCCCACAAAGCATCCGCAGAGATCAAAATCTTGTGGGTGGGCTCAAACAAAATAACAGAATGCGGATCATGCCCTGGCGCAGCATGCACTTCCCAATTTAAAGAAGCCAAGCGCAAAGTTTGGCCCGCCTGCAACACACCCTCAAACTTAAACCGAGGACACAATTGCCCCGTGGCTTCGTAGCTCAATGCCTCTGCATCCCAAATTGCAACGGCCTTTGCTTCACCAGGTGGAATCAGCGTCTCAAGCTGGGTGTAGTGCGTTTGAAGGTGATTGTTGCCACCACAGTGGTCGCTGTGTAAGTGGGTGTTAACCAACCGATCAAGCTTTCTGCCATTCAAAGCATTTTGAACCAGTGACAAAGTCTGGGCTTGATGCGTCACATAACCACTGTCAACCAAAGTGGCAGACTCTGAGTCTGTGAACAGAATGTTGTTGGCCGACAACCAGCCTCGTTCAAAAACCTGAAGTCCAGGAATCTGTAGCCGCTGTGTCATTGACAAAGATCGCGTTGAGCGAGGCTAAAAGCTGATGAGCTCAATGCGTCGTGGTGCGAAGTTCACGTCGCAAGATTTTGCCAACGTTGGATTTGGGCAGCTCATCGCGGAACTCAATGTACTTGGGTCGCTTGTAACCGGTGAGATTCTCTTGGCAGTATTTGGCCACGGCATCCTCGGTCAGCATGCTGTCGTTTCGCACCACAAACACCTTGATGGTCTCGCCTTGCATGGCATCTGGAATGCCGATGGCGGCGCACTCAACTACGCCGGGGCAAAGAGAAATGACATTCTCGAGTTCGGAGGGGAACACATTGAAGCCACTCACAATGATCATGTCTTTGATGCGATCGACGATTCGGAAAAAACCGCGCTCGTCCATGATGCCCACGTCGCCCGTGCGCATGTAACCGTCTGGCGTGAACGCCTTGCGCGTTTCTTCTTCTTGTTTGTAATAGCCCACCATCACGTTGGGGCCGCGAATGCAAATTTCACCAGATTCGCCTTGCGCCAAGCTGTTGCCCTGTTCATCTTTGATGGCCATGTCGATGCTGGGCAGTGGCAAACCAATGCTGCCACTGAAGGAGGTTTGGGTGACCGGGTTGTTGGTGCCAATGGCACAGGTTTCACTCATGCCCCAGCCCTCAATCATGGCGCTGCCGGTGGCAGCTTGCCATGCGCGTGCTGTACCTTCAGACGCCGCCATGCCTCCCGCTTGTGTGAGGCACAAATGGGAAAAATCAATCGTTTTGAACATGGGGTGCTGCAGCAAAGCGTTGAACAAAGTGTTCACGCCAGGCAACAAATGGAAGGGGCGTGATTTGAGGGTTTCAATGAACTTGCCAAAGTCACGCGGGTTGGGCACCAAAGTAAGGTGCGAGCCTTGGCGAATGGCCAACAGGCAAAGTGTCAATGCAAAGATGTGATACAGCGGCAAGGCCGCAATGCTATTGACTTTGCGCAAGTCGGGCATGCGCTCAAGTGCCGGCGCAAACCATGTTTCTGCTTGCAAAATAGCCGCCACAATGTTGCGGTGTGTCAGCACGGCGCCCTTGGACAAGCCTGTGGTGCCGCCGGTGTATTGTAAAAATGCAATGTCATCGAGCGATTGCGGAACTGACTTGAATGTCAATTGGCGCCCCTCGGAAATGGCTTGCTTGAACGAGGTGACCTTGTGCTTGTCGCTCAATGGCAGTTCAAACTCGGGCACCATTTTGGCCAAATGGCGAACCGCAAATGTCATCCAGCGACCGTAAAAGGGACCTAACAAATCGCCAATCGAAGCAAGCACCGTATGCTGAATTTGCGTGTGTTCAATGACGTCGCTCAGCGTGGCTGCAAAGTTTTCCAAGATGACAATGGCCGAAGCGCCAGAGTCTTTCAGCTGGTGCTCTAACTCGCGTGCTGTGTACAAAGGGTTGACATTCACGCAGGTATAACCCGCCCGCAAAACAGCGGCCATGGTGACTGAAAATTGAGGCAAGTTGGGCAGCATCAAGGCAATTCGACTGCCAGCGGGTAAGCCCTGAGCCTGAAACCAAGCACCCAAAGCTTGAGACAGCTGGTCCAGCTCGCGGTAGCTCATCCACTTTTCCATGCAAACAGAAAAGGGCGTATCGCCATGCTTTTGAAAGGCTTGGTTGAGTAAATCTGACAACGAACTGTATTCGTTGGGGTCAATCTCGTGCTTCACGTTGGCGGGGTAACTATTTAGCCAAATTTTGTCCATGTACTGCTCCTAGGAATGTCAACATTGTCGTCAATTTGAAGAGCCGTTGTCAGGGGGCATTTCCCCTGACACGCATTTAAAAAGTCTATTTTTCGTCCCCAAAGCGACAAACAAAAAATGCCGCATTGTTAACAAAGCAAGGACAAGTGAGAGAAGGTGTGCAAGAATGCGGGTAAACCCTATGATTCAACTTGCTGTTCTCACACAATCACTCTGGCGCCGCTGGATGAAGTGGGTGCCTGTGCGCATTTTGAGCACCAAGCACAGACCCCGCATCAG
>CALCBL010000542.1 GCA_937897495.1 uncultured Burkholderiales bacterium | reverse complement strand
CTGGATTGATCAGAGTTTCGTGGGCAGCCCCTTGGGCATCATCACTTTCACGTTAGAAAACCTCACCAATGCCCGCTTGTGGGGAGATCTGGGCTGGACTTTGTTGGCTGTGTTCTCTTCATTTTTCATTGGCTCGGTCGCCGCCATGATCACAGGCCTGGCCTTTGTCACCTGGCCCAAGTTCGAGTCTTTTTGCGACCCCTATGTTTCTGCTTTCAATGTGCTGCCGCGAATTGCGCTGGTGCCGCTGTTCATTCTGTGGTTTGGCTTGGGCATCGGCTCCAAGATCGCACTGGGTGTGTCACTGACCTTCTTCATTGTGCTGTCCAGCACGGTAGCCGGTATTCGTGGCGTCAGTCAGGACCATGTGACGCTCACTCGCACTTTGGGAGCCAGCAGCCGGCAGATGTTTTTCTCGGTCACATTGCCCGGGGCAATTCCGGTGCTTTTTTCAGGATTGCGCCTGGGTTTGATTTACGCATTGCTGGGCGTGGTCGGTGCCGAGGTCATTGCCTCAGAGCGAGGCCTTGGCCAGCAACTCGCTTATTTGGGATCCACATTTAACGTCAACGGCGTGTGGTCGCTGCTTTTTGATTTGGCGCTCATCGGCGTGCTGATCATGAAGTTGATGAATTGGATCGAACGCCGCTTGCTGCACTGGCAATGAAGCTAGTTTGCTCAAACACATTTAGGAGATCAAAAAATGAAATTCCGTCACATCCAAGTCGACCCGATGACACCGACCATCGGTGGCATGATCAGCGGCGTTGACCTGAACACCACCCGCTCTGAAGACGTTTACGAAGAAATCAAACAAGCCTTGTGGCAATACGGCGTTGTGTTTTTTCGCAAACAGGCCTTGAAGCCTGAGGCCTACATTCGATTGGGGGCCAATTTTGGTGAGATGGAGCAGCACGAGTTCTTTCCCCATATCGCAGGCCACCCACAAATTCAGCTGATTTCGAATGAGGGTAACGAAGCCCCCGAGACGGACCGCTGGCACACTGACGTGACCTTTCGCAAGAAGCCCAACATGGTCTCCATATTGCGCATCACCGACTTGCCCCCATCGGGCGGTGACACGATGTGGATGCACGCAGGTGCTGCATATGATGCGCTTAACCCCGGCATGCAACAAATGCTCGAAGGATTGCAGGCCGACCACGACCTGCCCTGGCACTTTCGCCGTATCAACGCAAGCGAGCGCTTGGCCAAGCGTGCGTCGGCCAAGAGCGGCATGATGGTTACGGCTAGCGCACAAGAGTGCAAAATGATCGAAAACACGCCAACGTTATCTCACCCGGCCGTGATCACGCACCCCTATACCGGCCGCAAGATTTTGTTTGTCAACTCAATCTGGACCAAGCGCTTGCTGGGTATGCACATGGACCTGTCTGAGGCTGTGCTGAACATGCTGTATGAGTGGGTCAAAAAGCCCGAGTTCATGGTGCGTTTCCGTTGGGAAAAAGACTCGTTGGCCATGTGGGACAACTGTGCCACGCAGCACTACGCCGTTTTTGACTACGCGCCGCACTACCGCGCAGGCCAGCGAATGACCTGCGGCAGCTTTGTGCCCACTTTGAACCCCGTTACAAGTGCTGCTGTAGGCGGTCAAGCTTCGGTCATGCGACAGTTGCTGGACACCACCCGCATGCAAGCGGCCAGCCCGCGTGAACAGCAAGCGGTCGAAGCCATCTTCAGCGCACTCGAAAGCGTGGACCTGAACGCGGTGGCCAATGCGGCCCAGCGCCGTTAAACGTTAGACACCCTCTGTCATGAGCTCAAGCAACCCCATTGAACTAGCCGATCACGACTTGGCTGCCTTGCAGGAGGCCCGCGACTTGCTAGGCCGTGCCAAGCAGGCAGCCAGCACGCTTGCGCTTTGGACGCCTGAAGAAGCCAAGCGTGTCGCCAAAGAAGTGGCTGCGGCCTTGTTGCCGCGCGCTGAGTTTTATGCCGAGTGGGCCGTTCGCGAAAGCCGCATTGGCAAAGTAGCTGACAAGATCGCCAAGAACCAGATCGCTTGCACGCTGACGCCCACGGCTTGGGACAACGTGGCCCTAGGTGGTGTGCGGCGAAACGATGCGCTGCGCATCGTCGAGATCGGTCGCCCAGCCGGCGTGGTGGTGGGCTTGTCCAACTCCACCTCTCCCGTGGCCACCATCATCTTCAAGACCATTTTGTGCCTGATGACGCGTAACGCGCTGGTCATCTCCCCGCACCCGGTGGCCCTGGGTTGCTGCACCGCAGTGACCAACGAGTTGCAAGCGGCCATCGAAAAAGCCGGTGGTCCTGCGCATGCGCTGCAAATCTTGACGCGCCCCACGGTGGAGGCCACAGGCGCACTGATGCGCGACAGCCGCACCGACGTTATTTTGGCCACTGGCGGCACGCCGATGGTTCGCGCCGCCTACGGTTCGGGCAACCCCGCCATTGGTGTCGGTTCGGGCAATGTGCCGATTTATGTGGATGCCAGCGCCGACATCGAAGCGGCAGCAAAAACCATTGTGGTGGACAAAAACTTTGACCATGGCAGCCCCTGCTCGTCCCCCTCAGTGATCATGTTGCACGCTGAAATCGCCGCGCAGATGCAGCAAGCGCTGGCGCGTCAGGGCGCACATGTGTGCTCCGAGCAAGAAGCGCAGAAAATCCAGAACTACGCCTTCCCCGGCGGCAAGTTCAACGGCAAGGTGGAAAAGG
>CALCBL010000541.1 GCA_937897495.1 uncultured Burkholderiales bacterium | reverse complement strand
CCTATGTCAATTGTTTAGGCGCACTGACCGGTGGCCAAGCCATGCAACAAGTCAAGGCTGGCATCAAGGCCATTTATTTGTCTGGCTGGCAAGTAGCTGCTGACAACAACTCCAACGCTTCCATGTACCCCGATCAATCGCTGTATCCCGTGGATTCTGTGCCCAAGGTGATTGAGCGCATCAACAACAGCTTCCGTCGTGCTGATGAAATTCAATGGTCCAAAGGCACCAACCCCGGCGACAAAGACTACACAGACTACTTCGCACCCATCGTTGCCGATGCTGAGGCTGGTTTTGGTGGTGTGCTCAATGCATTCGAATTGATGAAGGCCATGATCGCTGCGGGTGCAGGAGGCGTTCACTTTGAAGACCAATTGGCTTCCGTGAAGAAATGCGGTCACATGGGCGGTAAGGTTTTGGTGCCCACCGTCGAGGCTTGCCAGAAATTGATCGCAGCCCGCATGGCGGCTGACGTGTGCGGCGTGCCAACTTTGGTCATTGCACGCACAGATGCAGAAGCGGCTGATTTGCTCACCAGCGACTACGACGAAAACGACAAGCCCTTCCTGACAGGTGAACGCACTGCTGAAGGCTTCTACAAAACCAAGAAGGGCATGGATCAAGCCATTAGCCGTGCAGTGGCGTATTCCGATTACGCCGACTTGGTATGGTGTGAAACAGGCACACCCGATTTGGAATTTGCACGCAAGTTTGCGGAAGCCGTGCACAAGAAGCACCCCGGCAAAATGTTGGCTTACAACTGCTCACCTTCTTTCAATTGGAAGAAAAACTTGGACGATGCCACCATCGCCAAATTCCAAAAAGAACTGGGCGCCATGGGTTACAAGTACCAGTTCATTACTTTGGCGGGCATTCACTCCATGTGGTACAGCATGTTTGACTTGGCGCAAGCCTATGTTCAGCGTGGCATGTCGGCCTATGTTGAGAAGGTGCAAGAACCCGAATTTGCTGCCCGCGATCGCGGCTACTCATTTGTGTCGCACCAGCAAGAAGTGGGCACGGGTTACTTTGATGAATTGACCACCGTGATCCAAGGCGGCCGCTCTAGCGTGACGGCTTTGACGGGTTCTACTGAAGAAGAACAGTTTCATTGATCCAAAACACCTCAGGCACAGCGTAAAATCTGGCCTGAGCGTTTGAAGACGCGGCAAACGCCGCGTTTTTCATTTCTGGCGCCTTTCTGGCGCCTTCTTTTTTTCTAATCGAACATGGTTCAGATCACACTTCCCGACGGTTCATTGCGTGAGTTTCCCGGTCCCGTCACCGTGGCAGAGGTTGCAGCGTCCATTGGCGCAGGCTTGGCCAAGGCCGCCTTGGCTGGCAAAGTCGATGGCAAAGTGGTGGACACGAGTTTCAGCATTGTTAGCAATGCCCAACTTGCCATCATCACGGCCAAAGATGCAGACGGCCTTGAAGTGGTGCGTCATTCCACGGCGCACTTGTTGGCGTACGCCGTCAAAAATTTGTACCCTGATGCTCAGGTCACCATCGGCCCTGTCATTGAAAACGGGTTTTACTACGACTTTGCCTATAGCCGTCCTTTCACCTTAGAAGATTTGGCCGCCATAGAAAAGCGCATGACCGAATTGGCCAACAAAGATGAGCCCGTGCTTCGTCGTGTTTTGCCGCGTGATGAAGCCGTTGCTTATTTCAAAGGCATGGGCGAGAACTACAAAGCAGAGATCATTGGCAGCATTCCTTCCAATGAAGATGTAAGTTTGTACAAAGAGGGCGCGTTTGAAGATTTGTGCCGCGGCCCTCACGTACCCAGCACCGGCAAGCTCAAGCACTTCAAACTCATGAAGGTAGCGGGTGCCTATTGGCGCGGCGACAGCAAAAACGAAATGCTGCAACGCATTTACGGTACCGCTTGGACCAGCAAAGAAGATTTGCAAAACTACCTGACCCAATTGGAAGAAGCAGAGAAGCGCGATCACCGCAAATTGGGCCGTGAACTCGATCTGTTTCACATTGACGAGCACGCACCAGGCTTGGTGTTCTGGCACCCCAAGGGCTGGTCTGTTTGGCAAAAGGTTGAGCAGTACATGCGTGCTGTTTACCAAGACAACGGCTACCAAGAAGTCAAAGGCCCGCAGATCATTGACAAATCTTTGTGGGAAAAAACAGGTCACTGGGACAAGTACCGCGACAACATGTTCACCACCGAGTCAGAGAAGCGCGACTACGCTTTGAAGCCCATGAACTGCCCCGGACACATTTTGATTTTCAAGCAGGGCATGAAGAGCTACCGCGATTTGCCACTGCGTTATGGTGAGTTCGGTCAGTGCCACCGCAACGAGCCCACTGGCGGCCTGCACGGCATCATGCGCGTTCGCGGCTTCACGCAAGACGACGGCCACATTTTTT
>CALCBL010000540.1 GCA_937897495.1 uncultured Burkholderiales bacterium | reverse complement strand
GCCCGAAGTCAATGAAGAGTTCGTCAAGACGTTGGGCGTGACTGAGCCGACCGTTGAAGCCCTGCGCGCCGACATCCGTAAAAACCTCGAGCGTGAGGTGAAGAGCCGCTTGCAGGCCCGCAACAAGGCTGCCGCGATGGATGCCATGGTTGCAAAAGCCGAGCTGGACTTGCCCAAGGCTCCCGTGCAAGCCGAATTGGACCGCATGGTTGCTGCCGCTCGCGCCGACCTGAAGCAGCGCGGTATCAAGGATGCCGAAAAAGCCCCAATCCCCGATGACATCTTCCGCCCGCAAGCGGAGCGCCGTGTTCGTTTGGGCTTGGTGGTTGCTGAGCTGGTGCGTGCTGAGAACCTCAACGCGACCCGTGACCAAATCGAAGCCCACATCGACGAGATGGCTGCCGCCTACGAGCGTCCCGCTGACGTGGTGAAGTGGTACACCGGTGACCAGCAGCGCATGGCAGAGGTCGAGGCAGTTGTGATTGAAAACAACGTGACTGAGTTCATTCTGTCAAAGGCTAAAGTGACCGAAAAAGCGGTCGACTTTGATGAACTGATGGCGCAGCAGTAATTAAATGCAGCCGAGCCTCTGAGCTCATCAACAAAAGGGCTGTGAGGCCCTTTTGTTGTTTGTAGACCCACCTTGTTTTTGGTCCTATCGCCCTCATGTAAAGAAGGTGCTAGAAATTCGTTAAAGTGTCATTTTTAGAGACACAACCTTTGGAGAAGTCGCAATGAGCGCTTTGGATACACAAGCTTTGGGTATGGTCCCCATGGTGATCGAGCAGTCGGGCCGCGGTGAACGCAGCTACGACATTTATTCGCGCCTTTTGAAAGAGCGTGTCGTCTTTTTGGTGGGTCCGGTAAACGACCAATCCGCCAACTTGGTAGTGGCTCAGTTGTTGTTTCTCGAGAGCGAGAACCCCGACAAGGACATCCACTTTTACATCAATTCACCCGGTGGTTCTGTGAGTGCCGGCATGGCGATCTTTGACACCATGAACTTCATCAAACCCGATGTATCAACGCTGTGTACCGGTATGGCTGCCAGCATGGGTGCTTTCTTGTTGGCAGCTGGTGCCAAAGGTAAGCGCTTCTCATTGCCCAACTCCCGCGTGATGATTCACCAGCCACTGGGTGGTGCGCAGGGTCAAGCAACCGACATCGAAATCCATGCCCGTGAAATTTTGCGTTTGCGCGGTGTCCTGAATGGCATTTTGGCTGAGCGCACCGGTCAGCCACTGGACAAAATTGAGCGTGATACCGAGCGCGACTACTTCATGTCTGCCGACGAAGCGGCTGCCTATGGTTTGGTCGATAAAGTCATCACCACACGCGAGAGCGCAGCCAAGGCTGAAGGCGCTTAATGGCCCGATTGCATGGGTGTCCATGGCACCTATGAGGGGTTATCATTGAGTGCAGATTTTCATCAATAGCAGAGTAAGACCATGGCGGATAAAAAAGACGCAGGATCAGAGAAAAACCTCTACTGCTCGTT
>CALCBL010000539.1 GCA_937897495.1 uncultured Burkholderiales bacterium | reverse complement strand
GCACCAAGTCATTCAAAGCTTGCGCACCCAAACTGCCGCCCACCACCCACAACTTCAAAGGGCCTGTGCGGCCTGCAAAACGCAAAGCAGGTGCAGGCTTGTTCAAAAAATCTTGGCGCAAAGGATTGCCCACCCAAATGGCATTTTTCAAGACATTCGGAAATGCGCTGTAAATGCGGTCTGCCACGCCTGCTAAAACTTTATTGGCCATGCCAGCCACTGAGTTTTGTTCGTGCAGCACCAATGGCTTGCCCAAAAGAACAGCCATCATGCCGCCCGGAAATGTGATGTAGCCACCCAAGCCCACCACGACATCAGGCTTGACGCGTCGAACCACTTGGATGCTTTGCCAAAATGCTTTGAGCAAACGCAGAGGCAAGAAGATCAAACTGGTCAAGCCCTTGCCGCGGACACCCCCAAACGCCACAGGCTCAAAGGGGAAGCCACGCTCTGGCACCCATTGACTTTCCATGTTGCCTGGCACACCCAGCCAATGCACACGCCATCCTGCATCTCGCAAAGATTCAGCCACGGCCAAACCTGGGAAGATGTGCCCACCTGTACCGCCCGCCATGATCAATGCGCAGTGACTCATGTTCGTCCCCCTCGCATCATTTGTTTGTTCTCGGCATCAATTCGAAGCACGATGGCAATGGCAATCAGGTTCATCAAAATGGCAGATCCGCCATAACTCATGAGCGGTAACGTCAATCCTTTGGTAGGCAATGCGCCCAAGTTAACGCCCATGTTGATGAAGGACTGGAACCCAATCCAAATGCCAACGCCCTGTGCCACCAACCCTGCAAAGGTTCTGTCCAAAGCCAAGGCTTGACGGCCAATGACCATGATGCGGCGGCTGAGCCACAAGAACATGCCAATGACAGCAACCACACCGACCAAGCCGAACTCTTCTCCAATGACAGCCAGTAAGAAATCGGTATGCGCCTCAGGTAACCAATGCAGCTTTTCAACACTGCCTCCCAAGCCCACACCAAAAATTTCTCCACGGCCAATGGCGATCAGAGAGTGCGACAACTGATAGCCTTTGCCCAAAGTGTGCGTGGGATCCCAAGGATCGAGGTACGCAAAAATTCGCTCACGGCGCCACGGTGATGCGGCAATCATCATGGAAAAGGCAAATACCAAGATGGCGAAAATCAAGAAGAACATGCGGGCATTGACACCCCCTAAAAACAAGATACCCATGGCAATGATGGCAATCACCAAGAAGGCACCCATGTCAGGTTCGGCCAACAAGAAGATACCGGCCAGGGCCACTGCTGCGCCCATCGGCAGAACAGCGCGGAAGAAGCGTTCTTTCACTTCCATCTTGCGTACCATGTAGTCTGATGCGTAAATGATGACGGCCAACTTGGCGAACTCTGAAGGTTGAAAGTTCATCACTCCCAGAGAAATCCATCGGCGTGCACCGTTCACATCTTTGCCAATGAAAGGAATGAGAACTGCGGCCAAAAGAACCAAAGAAAATATGAACAAG
>CALCBL010000538.1 GCA_937897495.1 uncultured Burkholderiales bacterium | reverse complement strand
CGTGAAAATTTGAACCACGCCGCCCAAAGCAGCGCTGCCGTAAAGGCTGGACACATTGCCGCGAACCACCTCGATGCGTTCAATGCCACTGAGTGGCAAATGCTCGAGTGCCGCCAAATTGAAATTCAAGTTGTTCATGGGCAGGCCATCGACCAACACCAAGGCATGCCTTGATTCAGCACCGCGCATGAACAAGGTGGCCACACCACCCATGCCGCCCGATTGGGTCATTTCCATACCTGCCAGTTGCTGCAGCAAACTGGGCACGTCTTTGGCCTGTGAACGCTCAATGTCTGAACGTGTGATGACTGAGACATCGGGCAAGGCATCTTGCGCGCGCTGCATCACTCGGCTGGCCGTGATGACCGTATCGGGTAAAAATGTTTGAGAAAAAGCCAGAGCAGGCACGGCCATGCAAGTGACAAGCGCACTGAAACGAAACGAAGAAAATTTCATGATTCAACCAACAAATGTGTTCTCACCGCCTTCCCCGACAGTGCACGAACGTTAGACCCCTCTTGCGAGGGACCGCCTTGTTGGCCGGTATCCGGGCTAAGCAGAGCAACCTTCATCACCTTCCCAAGCACCTGTTTCAGAGCACTCAGTGGCAATCGATGAAAGCGGGGCAAAAATGCCCGTCTGCTGACCGTTGCGGGGGCAGCGCAGGTCAAGTTCACCCCGTGGGGGCTTGCTCTCCTGCTTCCCGTTGAACTGGGGTTTGTGAACCAAACCCCGAGCACCAACAAATGCCATTGTAAGATGGGAACTTGCACCAAACCTACAATCAGTGACATTACAATTCCTCTGACATGACGAATCCCACCACCGTCGACCAGATTGCAGACCGGGTTGAGCACCTTTTGCTCCGCCACGAAGAGCTGCAAAAGACCAATGCACTGCTGCATCAGCAGGTCTTGGCCCTGTCTCACGAGCGCGACCTGCTCAAGTCCAAATTGGCCGCCGCCCGTCGCGTGTCGACGCCCTGATTGAGCGTTTGCCCCAAAATTCCCCCTCTGACGCCGACTCATGAGCAACAAACAACTTGAAGTTCAAATCATGGGGCAAAGCTACCTTTTGGGCTGCCCCGAAGGTGGTGAAGCCCGTTTATTGGCGGCAGTAGACAAAGTTGACCAGGCCATGTGCAAGGTGCGCGACGCCGGCAAAATCAAAGCCCGCGATCGCATAGCGGTATTGGCCGCCCTTAACTTGGCCTTTGAACAAGCTGAATCATCCACAAGCGCAGAGACCCAAACTGCCAAAGCACCGTTACAAACAGCCGCTTTCAACGATGCTGACAATGACCGCCTGGGTCAGTTGCTCAAAAAACTTGATCAGGCCCTTCACAAAGACGGCCAGTTGATCTGAGCCTACAATCGCCCTGTCTGCAGTGCATGCTGGGCTTTATATTTCCTTGAACCAATGCTCTTAGAGCCCGGGCTTGGAACATCGTCTGGTGAGCGTGATCATCTCGCGTCAGATGAACCCAACGCCAGTCTGACCTTGCCCACCTGAACCCCGGTTCAGGATGCCGGTCCAGTGGCACTTGCAGACACCTTTTTAAAAACAATTTGAATCCGCCGGTAGGAGACCCACATGAAGTGGTTGCGTTATTCACACCAAGGCCAGGTTGGCTTGGGTCAATTGGTGGGTGATACCCTCCATGTTCATCAAGGCTCTCTGTTTGAAAATCCTCAACCCACGGGCCTCACCTTGCCTTTGTCGGACCTTGAGGTTTTAGCGCCTTGCCAGCCCACCAAAGTGTTGGCCCTTTGGAACAATTTCAAAGCGGCTGCAGAAAAGAATGGCTGGAGCGCACCCACAGAGCCGCTCTACTTTCTCAAATCGCCCAACTCCTATTCGCATCATCTTCAAGCTGTGATTCGGCCCCAACAAGATGTCGGCAGAGTGGTGTACGAAGCCGAACTGGGCATCGTCATTGGCAAACGCGGCCGTGATATTTCCCTCGAAAATGCCACGCAACATATCTTTGGTTACACGTGTGTCAACGATGTCACAGCCGTTGAACTGCTGCGTTCAGACACCAGTTTTGAGCAGTGGACCCGCGCTAAAAATTTTGATGGCTTTACCCCTTTCGGCCCTTGGATTGAAACTGAATTGGATTGCACTAACGCCGTCGTGACGGCCAAAGTGAATGGCCGAGAGCGCCAGAATTATGCGGTCAGTGACATGTTCTTTTCCCCGCAAGAATTGGTCGCCAAACTCTCCAGAGGCATGACTCTAGAAGCGGGCGATATTATTTCTTGCGGCACATCACTCGGGGCCATGCCTTGGCAAAATGATGCTGTGGTCGAAGTGGCCATTGAAGGCATTGGCACCCTCACCAACACCATGAAAGAGTCAGCATGAGTTTGAACATTGCCATCGTGGGCGCAGGCGCCATTGGGGGTTACCTCGGTGTGAAGTTGGCCTTGTCGGGCAACAACGTCACTTTCATTGCGCGCGGCGAAAACCTCAAAGCCATTCAAGCCAATGGCATGACACTGAACTTGGAAGATGGTACGTCGCTGCATGCCCCCAATGTCAAGGCCTGCACCATCGACGAGGCTACACCGCACGACTATGTGTTCTTAACCATGAAGTCGCATCAGGTCAGCCCTGTGGCAGAACAAATTGGCAGGCTGTGCCATGACAACACGGCTGTGGTCACCCTGCAAAACGGCGTGCCTTGGTGGTACTTTTACAACTTGGTGGGCGAGTATCAAAACCGTCAATTGACTTCCATCGATCCTGGTGGCGCCCAGTGGCAACACATTGGCCCAGAGCGGGTGATTGGTGCGGTGGTTTACCCCGCCGCTGAATTGGTTGCCCCTGGCGTTGTCAAACTCATTGAAGGCAACCGCTTTACCTTGGGCGAGCCCAGTGGCGAAAAGTCAGAACGTGTGACGGCATTGGCGCAGGCCATGATTGCCGCAGGATTCAAAACCCCTGTGTCTACAGACATTCGCAGCGAGCTGTGGGTCAAGCTCTGGGGCAACCTGACTTTTAACCCCGTGTCTGCTCTAACGCACGCCACGCTAGAAGACATTTGCAATTTTGACCTCACCCGCAATTTGGCAGCCACCATGATGGCGGAAGCTCAAACTGTAGGAGAAAAACTAGGCGTTCAATTCAAAATCAGCATCGACAAACGAATTGCGGGCGCACAAGCTGTGGGCGCCCACAAAACATCCATGCTGCAAGACATTGAACACGGCAAAGCTTTAGAGTTAGAAGCGCTTCTTGGTAGCGTGATTGAGCTGGGCCGCATCTGCAACATGCCCACCCCCACACTCGACTCGGTTTACGCCATGACGCGTTTGCTCGAGCAGAGTGTGTTGAGAAAAGGCAAAGGCCTTAGCCTCGACTGAGTTTTTTCAAGAACCCAAGCGCTGGCCACAAAAGCATGATCAGGGCCAGGCACGTAATTGTGCCGGCCAAGGGCGTGCTCACAAAAATGTCCAAGCTGCCTTTGGAAATCAGCATGGACTGTCTAAAGCTGGTTTCAGCCATGTCACCCAGCACCAAGGCCAAGACCAAAGGTGCCATCGGGTATTTGAGCTTTTTGAAGGCATAACCCATCAAGCCAAAGACCAACATCAACACGACATCTTGCAAACTGTTGTGAACGGTGTAGGCACCCACGGCACAAATCACCACAATCACTGGCGCAATGATCGAGAACGGAATTCTCAAAATAGCCGCCCACCAAGG
>CALCBL010000537.1 GCA_937897495.1 uncultured Burkholderiales bacterium | reverse complement strand
CCCGCCAACACCGCTTCCGACAATTTAAAAACATCGTAGCGCGCCACATTCATGACGGCACTTTCAACTTGTGCATGCGTCAGCTCACCGGCGGGGTACAACAAACTCAGTTTTTGAATCTCTTGGTGGGCAGCCAGCAAATTGCCTTCCACGCGGTCTGCAAAAAATTGCAAACAGTTTTGGCCATCTTGTCCAGATGCAACGCTTTGATTTTGCAACTTCAAACGCTGTGCAATCCACTGCGGCAATTGGGCCCTGTCTAAAGAGTCAATTTGCAAAGAAACCCCAAATTGTTCCAAGGCCCCAAACCATGCGCCCTTTTTGGTGGCGCTGTCTAAGCGGGGCAAAATAAAGAGCGTCAAAGTACTGTCGTTGCCTTCTGCGCTCTGTGCCAGTTGCTGAATCATGGGGCTACCCTCTTTGCCGGGTTTGCCTGTAGGCACGCGAATTTCTAGAATTTGCCGCTCGGCAAAAAGACTCATGGAGCCGCCTGCTGCCAGCACCTCGCTCCAATCAAAGTGAGCGCCCGACACCACATGCACGCTGCGTTCGGTATAGCCTTGTTGTCGCGCTGCTGCGCGAATGGCATCTGCCGCTTCTTGCACCAACAAAGCCTCATCACCGTGCAAGGTATAAAGACTTCGCAAGCCTTTTTGCAGATGGGCTTGAAGCTGAGGCAGGGCCAGTTGCATAAAAAAGGAGGGCCTTTGCGCTGGCTTTACAGAGATTTGACCGAAGCCAAACGGCGCAAAATTTGTTGCACGATGTCGACCTGCATGTCTCGGTACATCATGGTTTCTTCAATTTCTTTGGAAAGGGCTGCAGACTCCAAGAAGCTCAGATCGCGCTGCTGCTGCAATTCAACTTCTGGAATGAGGTTCAGGCCTTGTGGCGTGCGCAAGCGAAACTTCACTTTCAAGCGCAATTGCAATTCACGCACTTGGCCGGATGCATTCAAACCTACCACCACGCGTTCGCGCACTTCAGACATGACATCCAACACCACTTCAGAAGTGGCCATGTCAGGCGCTTCAGTGAAAACCTTCAAGTTGGCTTGACTGGCCAAATTGCGCCGCAAGTCTGTGCCCAAGGCAGATTGCCGCGGCAAGATCAAAAACAAAGATTTGAATGGCAAGTCAGCGCTTTGGCGCAATTGAAAACCACAGCCCGACAAACCTGTAGCTGCGAGACCGCTTACAAGCGCGCCGCCAGCCAAGCTGCGCCCCAAGGCTTGCAGCGATTGGCGGCGGTTCAGCAACTGTGGAGGAACGTTCATGTTGTGTGAGTGCAGGCGCAGTATTTGAGGGTGCTGTAGTTCAAAGCGATAGGTTTACAGGACCACGTTGACCAAACGGCCAGGCACCACAATGATCTTCTTGGGTACAGCGCCAGCGGCTTGCTTGGTCACTTGCTCGTGCGCTGCAGCCGCCTGTTCAATGCTTGCCTTGTCGGCGTTGGCGGACACCGTGAGCGAGCCACGCAACTTGCCGTTGATTTGCAGCATGAGTTCAATTTCGTCGCGCTGCAATGCGGTGTCGTCCACGGTCGGCCAAGCCACATCGAGCAAATCGCCTTGGCTTGCGCCGTAGCCCAACTCGTTCCACAACTGGAAGGCCAAGTGAGGGCAAGCGGGGTACATGACGCGCAACAAAATGGAATAGCACTCGGCCAGAGCAGCGTTGTCGTTGACATCTTTGGAGGCAGCGAGCGGAGAATCTTCCAGCGTGTTGAGCATCTTCATGAGCGCTGACACCACGGTGTTGTATTGCATGCGCTCGTAGTCGTAATTGGCTTGGCGCAACACCGAGTGGATTTCGAGGCGCAACTTTTTGGCATCGGCACTGAAGGTGATGGGCTGCGAACGGTCAACTGTGATGCCCACCTTCAAAGCGCCTTCAACTTTGACAGCGTAATTCCAAACACGGCGCACAAAACGGTAGCTGCCTTCCACGGCCGCATCGTTCCACTCCAAGGTGGCTTCGGGCGGTGCGGTAAACATGGTGTACAGGCGCGCCGTGTCGGCGCCGTATTTTTCAATCAGGTCTTGTGGATCGACACCGTTGTTTTTCGACTTGGACATGGTGCCCACGCCTTCGTAATCGATGGCGGTGCCTTCGGGCAAATTGCCCACGGCCTTTTTCAAACGCGCGCCAATCACTTTGCCGTCTTCTGCCAAAACGTTCTCGACATCTTGTGGCCAGAAATAATCTTTACCACCTTTGTCGGTGCGTCGCGAATAAATGTGGTTCAGCACCATGCCTTGTGTGAGCAACTTGGTGAAGGGCTCGTCCACTTTCACCAAGCCCAAATCGCGCATCACTTTGGTCCAGAAACGCGCATAGAGCAAGTGCAAAATGGCATGCTCAATGCCGCCGATGTACTGGTCCATGGGCATCCAGTAGTCAGCACCTTCTGCCACCATCTTGTCGGTATTGGTCGGGTCGCAATAGCGCATGAAGTACCAAGACGAATCGACAAAGGTGTCCATGGTGTCGG
>CALCBL010000536.1 GCA_937897495.1 uncultured Burkholderiales bacterium | reverse complement strand
AGCGCGAAGTTCGGCCGCCAAAGCGACGACGGTCATGTCGTGTAAAGCTGTCATGGGGCCCCTTACTCAATCACTTTGGGAACCAAAAACAGGCCGCGCTCGACTGCAGGGGCACTCCGTTGGTTGGCTTCCCGTTGGTTGGGCTCACTGGCGATGTCGTCGCGCAAACGCAGCGCCACTTCCTGAATGGTGGCGATGGGGTGCGGCAAGGGCTCAACGCCGGTGGTGTCCACAGCGCGCATGGCTTCTACGATGCTGAAAAAGCCGTTGATTTGGTCCAACATGCGTTGGCCCTCCTCGGGCGGAAGCTCTAACCGAGCCAAATTGGCAATCCGGTCAATTTCTTGGGCGGTCAATGACATAAAAATTAATTCTTTACAGGCACTTTACTGGCGTTGATGGCTCCAAATTTGGAGGCGCAATCAGCGTTTTTTTTCAAGCGATGGGTTATTATCGTGTGTTCGCTGAAAGCTCTCCAAAAAAGCTAGTTCAAGCCCACAATTTACACCCTTCAATGCTCCCCCAAACTGTAGGCTTGCAAGCCGCAAGCCCACAGTTGATTAGGATTTGTTATGTTCAGCTCGTTTCGCCGTTATTTTTCTACCGATTTGGCCATTGATTTGGGCACCGCCAACACCCTGATTTTTGTGCGCGACAAAGGCATTGTTCTTGACGAGCCCTCCGTCGTTGCCATTCGCCACGAAGGCGGCCCCCAGGGCAAAAAAGTCTTGCAAGCGGTTGGCCACGAAGCCAAATCCATGCTGGGCAAGGTGCCGGGCAACATTGAAGCCATTCGCCCCATGAAAGACGGCGTGATTGCCGACTTCACCGTCACCGAGCAAATGCTCAAGCAGTTCATTCGCATGGTGCATCCCCGCAGCACCTTCCGCCCTAGTCCCCGCATCATCATTTGCGTGCCCTGCGGCTCTACCCAGGTCGAGCGCCGTGCCATTCGCGAATCAGCCTTAGGCGCTGGTGCCTCCGAGGTGTACCTCATTGAAGAACCCATGGCTGCAGCCATTGGCGCTGGCTTGCCCGTTTCAGAAGCGTCTGGCTCTATGGTGGTCGACATTGGCGGTGGCACCACCGAAGTCGGCGTTATTTCCTTGGGCGGCATGGTCTACAAAGGCAGCGTGCGTGTGGGCGGCGACAAGTTCGACGAAGCCATCATCAACTACATCCGCCGCAACTACGGCATGCTCATTGGCGAGCCCACCGCAGAAGCCATCAAGAAAAACATTGGCTCTGCCTTTCCAGGCAGCGAAGTGCGCGAAATGGAAGTCAAAGGCCGCAACCTGTCTGAAGGCGTGCCTCGCAGCTTCACCATCAGCAGCAACGAAATTTTGGAAGCCCTTACCGATCCCCTGAACAACATTGTGTCAGCGGTCAAAACAGCACTCGAGCACACGCCTCCTGAATTGGGTGCCGACATCTCCGATCGCGGCATGATGCTCACAGGTGGCGGCGCCTTGCTGCGCGACCTCGATCGTTTGCTGTCAGAAGAAACTGGCCTGCCCGTCTTGGTGGCCGAAGACCCCCTCACTTGCGTGGCACGCGGTTGCGGCATGGCGCTCGAACGCATGGACCGCCTAGGTAGCATCTTTACCAGTGAATAACGCGGGCGCAATTCATGGCGCTGGAGTCTCTTGACCGCTCACCCCCACCCTTTTTCAGGGTGGGCTTTGCGCCCCTGACCAAGCTCATTTTTTTCAGCGCACTGTCTTTGTTGCTGGTGTTTGGTGACAAACAACTGCAGTTCACCAAGCCCTTGCGTGCCGGGCTTTCAACCCTCATTCTTCCGATGCAATGGTTGGTGCTACAACCAGGCGAAGCTTTGTCGGCCATGGGCACTTATTTTCAGAACTTGGACCAAGCCCAAACAAATCTCAAGGCCGCAGAGCTTAAGGTGCTTCAGCAGTCTGTTCGCTCACAGCAAGTAGAGCAGTTGCAAATTGAAAACCAAAATCTTCGCCAGCTCATGGGCCTTCAATCGAGCATGGCGGTTACATCTCAGACCGCCGAAGTTCTGTTTGATGTTCCAGACCCCTACAACCAACGCATTGTGATTGACCGAGGTCAACTCAAAAACGTGGCCCTGGGATCGCCCGTCATTGACGCGGGTGGCGTGGTTGGACAAGTTACCCGCGTTTATCCATTGACCTCTGAGGTCACCCTTCTGACCGATAAGGACCAAAGCATTCCTGTGCTCAACAGTCGCACAGGCGCGCGCAACATCACCAGTGGCGACGTCTTGGCAGGACAACCCATGATCGAAATTAAATTTGTACCTGCCAGTGCCGATGTGAAAGAAGGCGACTTGCTCACCACCAGTGGCATTGATGGCGTCTATCCCGCAGGACTTCAAGTAGCGCGCATCAGTCACATTGAGCGGCGCGTTGATATTTCCTTTGCCAGAATTCATGCAAGTCCCTTGGCAGAACTCAAAGGTCGCCATGTCTTGGTTTTGCAGCCCTCTGCGGCTTCAGCACTCAACAAAGGCAAAGCGCCATGATCATGAGTCGCCGCGAGGCCTTGTTGTTGCCCGTCAGCCCTTGGTTCATCGCCTTGAGCCTTTTAATGTCCTTGCTGCTCAGCATGCTGCTTGGCATGTCTCAAGCCCTTTGGCTGCCAGATGTTTTGGCTGTCAGCATTTTCTTTTGGGGTATCCACCAGCCTCGCCGAGTTGGCATGGCCACTGCATTCATACTTGGCTTGTGGATGGATGTTCAGCATTCCGCCCTGTTGGGTCAGCATGCTCTGTCGTATGTTGTGCTCAGTTATTTTGCGTTCAGCATGCACCGCCGCCTACTTTGGTTTCCCATCAAAGAGCAGATGCTTCAAATCTTGCCATTCTTTATTTTGGCAGAGGTCATCGGTCTGCTCATCCGTTTAAGCACGGGCGATGATTTTCCAGGTTGGACCATGTTGCTTTCGCCCTTCATCGAAACTTTGTTGTGGCCTGTGGCCAATTTCATTTTGCTTGCGCCGCAACGAAGAGCAAGCGACCCCGACGCCAATCGGCCAATTTAAAGCATGGCCTTTCACCTGCCCTCGTTGAGCGAGTTGCGCAATACCGAGTTTGAAATATTCAGATTTCAAACCCGTGTGGTGATTTTGCAAGGCGTGGTCTTGGTGTGCTTTGCACTCTTGGGCATTCGTTTGTTTTACCTTCAAGTCATTCGGCATGAAGATTTGCTAGAACAAGCTGAAAACAACCGAACGGCTGTGATTCCTACAGTGCCCAACCGAGGCACAATCCTCGATCGCAATGGTGTGGTGTTGGCCAATAACTACTCAGCTTACACCCTAGAAATTACGCCTGCGCGGGTCAAAGACTTGGAAGCAACCATCGACAGCTTGTCGGAAATCATTGACATACCACTGCGCGACAGAAGACGTTTTAAGCGCATGCGCGAAGAGTCCAAAAACTTCGACTCACTGCCTATTCGCTCGCGACTGACTGACGAAGAAGTCGCCAAATTCACGGCACAACAATTTAGATTTCCAGGCGTTGAAATCAAAGCCCGATTGTTTCGCAATTACCCCTTTGGCCATTTGGCCAGCCATGTGGTGGGCTACATCGGGCGAATTAACCAAAAAGAAAAAGAGCAAATTGAAGAGAGTGACGACGAAGGCAATTACCGCGGTACCCAATACATCGGCAAGCTCGGCGTAGAGCAACGCTACGAACGTGAACTTCATGGCATTACAGGTGTGCAGGAAGTTGAAACATCTGCTGGTGGCCGCGCTGTTAGGCGACTTGCCAGCCGTCCCGCCACACCCGGTCAAAACGTCGTGTTGTCCATTGACATGAAATTGCAAAAGATGATTGAAGACTTGTACGGCGAGCGGCGAGGTGCCTTGGTTGCACTCGACCCCCGCACAGGCGAAATCTTGGCCTTCGTCAGCAAGCCCACGTTTGATCCCAATTTATTTGTCGATGGCATCGACAGCGAAAGCTGGAAACTCTTGAGTGAGTCGATTGACAAGCCGCTGTTAAATCGCGCCATGCGAGGCACCTACCCACCCGGCTCAACCTACAAACCTTTCATGGCCATGGCAGCTCTTGAAACTGGCAAACGCAGCGCCAGCGAAATTGTCAATGACGCAGGCTCTTGGACCTATGGTGGACACACTTTTAGAAGCCACGGCGATGCAGGCTTAGGCCCTGTCGACATGGTCAAGTCCATCGTGCTCTCCAGCAATGTTTACTACTACTCATTGGCCAACACCATGGGTGTTGACACCATTCATGACTTCATGAAACCACTTGGATTTGGCCAACTCACAGGTGTCGATTTACCCGGTGAGCTGCGTGGCACCTTGCCCAGTACAGATTGGAAAAAGAAAACTTATAAAAAGCCAGAGCAACAACGTTGGTATGGCGGTGAAACTATTTCACTGGGCATTGGACAAGGCTACAACGCCTTCACCATGCTGCAACTGGCTAGCGCCACCAGCACATTGGCCAATGGTGGCATTTACCGCAAACCCCGTTTGGTCATGGCCACGCAAGATCCCATTCAACGCGTTGACCGCGCTGTTGCCGGTGAAGAGCCAATCAATTTAGGCTTCAAGCCAGAAAACGTGGCAGTGGTGCACCAAGGCTTGATCGGTGTGGCCAAAGAGGGCACCGCTGCGCGCGTGTTTGCTGGCACACCTTATCAAAGTGCCGGCAAAACAGGCACAGCACAAGCCGTGACCATTGGGCAAAAAGACAAATACAACGCCAGCAAGTTGGACGAGCATCAACGCGATCATGCTTTGTACATGGCATTTGCGCCCGCAGAGAACCCCCAAATTGCGTTGGCCATCGTGGTCGAAAACGCAGGCTTTGGTGCCGCTCAAGCCGCACCCATTGCCAGGCGCATTTTTGATTATTGGTTAGTGGGTGACTACCCCAGCGTACAAGACATTGAGGCTTCTAAAAAAGGTTTGGCTT
>CALCBL010000535.1 GCA_937897495.1 uncultured Burkholderiales bacterium | reverse complement strand
TGAAATCCAATGACTTGCTAGGCGTAAATGGCAGCCAAAGTAATGGCCACAGCCACACCGCCTTGATAGGCCACTGCACACGCCATGAGTTGCATGAAATCTTTGTAGGCTTTGGCTTCTTCAAATGTTTGACGCAGTTGTTGCCACCGACTACTCGATCGCACGCGTGTGAGTTGTGGTGTGGCGTGCTCTTTCATGAGTGCAAAGGTGACGCACGCAGCCAGCGCGTAAATGAGTGCTGTGACAAGCATGGTGACGGGCACGAACTGTCCAGCCGTTTGTCCTTGCCCTTGCGCCCAAAGCACGTAGGCCAAACATATTCCCAGAGTCAGCATGCCGCCCAAATAACCCCAGGCCCATCCCCATGCACTGACACGTCCCATGGCCTCGGGCGTGGCCAGTTCAGGCAAAAATGCAGCTGTTAAGGATTCGCCATAAGAGAAAAAAGTGTTGGAGATCACAATGCAAACAACAGCCAAAGCCACCTGACCCGGCCCCACCCAAGCCAAGGCAGCAGTACTGACCACGCAGGCCGCTGTAAAAGCCATGAGCATTTTTTTCTTGGCGGCGTGTCGATCGGCCCATTCTCCCAAGGCTGGCATGGTGAACATGACAATGGCGTAGGACACACTGAGGGCACTGGTCCAGGCCAAAGTGGCCCACTCTGCTTGGTCGGCCACAGCCCCCACAAAGTAAGCCGCAAAGACCGCCGTGATGACCACCGTGGTGTAGCCAGAATTGGCGAAGTCATACATGGCCCAGCCAAAGACTTCTCTGCGCTTTACACCTGGATTGAGCATGGCAAGTGGGCCAAGGCCTGATGGCAATTCAATTTGAATTCAGTGCAAATGGCGTGGCCGACGGCCCCCGCCATGACCACCACCTTGTGGTCCGCCGCCACCGCTGCCCCTAGGCGGCTTGCCCAATTCGAGGGAGCTGACCAAATCGCTAAAGCGCTCAGAGAACAGCTTGTCAATTTCTTGGACCACACCACTGAGTTCTGAGCCATCAAAATGGCGCTCCATGAGGCCTATCACATCTTGCACCAGCAAATCTCGTTGAGCCTGCATGATGGAAGCAGGATCGGGGCCCACGAAGAGAATGAAGAAATCGTCGCGTGACTCGGCGCCGCGCGATTCATCTTCATCTTCAAACTCTGTGTCGTAAAAGGTGATTTCTAGCTGTGCGCCCGCTGCCGAAATTTCGTTGATGTTCATGCAGAGATCGTCTAGCACTTGGCGAAAATCTTCGTCGCCGCGGACTGTCCAGCACAGTTGGAGTTTGTGATCGGCAGCTTCAAAGCGAATACCAGGCTCTTCTTCGTAAAGGCTTTGTGCACCTTCGGTAAGCGATTTAGCGCCTGCGTATTTCCAAAGGGGCTTGGCGGCTTCTTGGAGTGCCTTGAAGTCCACGTCATCACGCAACAGGATTTCACCATGAACATGAATTTCAAAGGGTGCGCTGAAGGATGTCATGGCATGTCGGTCTATTTAGTCAATGGTGCCCCGGGCCGGAATCGAACCGGCACGCCCGCTATGAACGAAGCGGCGGATTTTAAGTCCGATGTGTCTACCAATTTCACCACCGGGGCTAAAGCTCTATTGTGCCTTCAAGTTGAGCTTTTTTGAAAATAAAAAGCCCTCATGAGAGGGCTTTTGTTGATTCCAAAGTGAACCCTCTGGACTCAATGAGGCCGGGTATTAACCGCCTTTTTTGGCGCGCTTGCCAGGGTTCTTTTTGCTGCGAGTGCCTACGCCGCGCTCTAAGCTGACGCGTTGGCCTCGGCCCGATGTGGGCAATGTGACGCCAGGCAATGCCTTCAAGGGCGGTGTGTGTTTGCGATCAGCTTCGGTAACAATCTTATTGCCCATCAGTGGCTCCAGGAAAAAAAGTTCAAGGCGATATTAGGCCACAGATTCGGATCAACTCCGGCCTCCGGGGAGAAAATATGAAATTGAACAAATTATTTATAAAGTACTTCGGGCAACCAGAGTCCAATGGCTGGGAACATGTAAAGCAGCACAATTGCAAAAACTTGAATCGCCATGAAGGGCATCATGCCTGCAAAAATTTGATTCAAAGTGACTTGCGGGGGGCTGACACCTTTGAGGTAAAAAGCCGCCATGGCCACAGGCGGGCTCAAGAATGCAGTTTGCAAATTCAAGGCAACCAGAAGTCCAAAAAACAAGGGGTCTATGCCAAAGTGTGGCAGCAATGGAATAAAGATAGGCATGAAAATCACAATGATTTCAGTCCACTCCAAAGGCCAACCAAGTAAGAAAATAACCACTTGCGCCAGAATCATAAATTGAACGGGCGTCATGTTCAGTGACAAAACCCAAGTGTTGATGAGTTCTTGGCCACCCAACAACGCAAAGGCAGCAGAAAAAATACTGGAGCCTACAAAAAGCCAGCAAACCATGGCACTTGTTTTGGCCGTCAGGAAAACAGATTCTTTCATGACCTGAAAGTTCAAACGGCGATACGCTGCAGCCAACAACAACCCGCCCATTGAGCCGATCGCTGCTGCCTCCGTGGGCGTTGCCAAACCAAAGACGATGGTTCCCAAAACTGCCAAGATCATGATGGCCAGTGGGAAGAAGGACCCTAGCAACATCTTGAAAATTTCAAGTCTGGCGAAACTAAAGTAGGCGTAGAAAACAAACATGGCAAAAGCCACCACGCCCATCGCAATCCAAAATCCTGTGGGGGCCGGCTCACGCTCTCCTTCATTGGCAACTTCAGCGGGCTTTGTCTCTTCGGCTGAAGCCGTAGTTGGGGCAACTGCAGCCACGACTGGGGCAGCCTCGACGGCACCCCCCAATGCCTGAGGTGCATCAGATGAGCCAGGAGGTGATTTCAAATCACCCATGGCTTGGGGCTCTTGAAGTCCAGAAAGATTGGAAGACTCGGCTTCTTGAGGCGTGTCTTCAATGGCACCGCCCATGGCCACTACACCCTCAGCAACTTCTGAAGGCAAGGGCTGAGTGATTTTGAAGAAAATCACGCCAGAGAGCAAAGAGACTGCGATCAAGGGCAACAAGGCAATGCCCAGCTGCTTCAAAATTTCTGCGGTGGGCGTGGCAGCATTGCGCTTGCCCTTCAAAGCACCCAGCAGGCCAGGCAAGACTTTGTCACTGAACGTGTTTGAGATTTCCTGCGTCACTGCAGGCAAAGGAACAATTCTGTCTTCAGCAGACATTGGCGGGGCCAAATGCGGTTTCAACTTTGCAATGATTACCACATAGACGATGTAAAGAGTGGCCAACATAATGCCAGGGAAGAACGCACCCGCATACAACTTCACCACAGACACGCCTGCCGTTGCACCATACACAATGAGCATGACCGATGGGGGGATCAAAATGCCCAAGCAACCGCCAGCCGTAATGGCACCTGCCGAAAGCTGCACGCTATAGCCAGCCCTTAGCATGGCTGGCAATGCCAGCAAACCCATGAGCGTGACCACAGCGCCCACAATACCGGTGGCCGTAGCAAAAATAGCACAGGTAATGATGGTGGCAACCGCCAAAGAACCCGGCACGCGCGCAGTGGCCAAGTGCATGCTTTTAAAGAGCTTCTCAATCAGGTTGGCACGCTCAATGAGGTAGCCCATGAACACAAACAAAGGAATGGAGATGAGCACATCGTTGGACATGACCGAGAACGTGCGTTGCACCATCAAATCAAGCGTTTGGTCGACCGCCAAGCTCGGGTTTTGACTTCGGTAAGCAATCCACGCGAAGATCATGCCCATGCCCATGAGGGTGAACGCCGTTGGAAAACCCAACATGATGGCAACTACCACCAAGGCGAGCATCAACAGGCCTAAATGACCATTGCTCATTTCACCAAAAGGGGGAAGCAATACGAATGCAGTGACGACCACCAGGGCCATGATGGAGAGCCCAAACCAAATTTCTTTTTTCATTTTTGAACGCCCTGTCCGGCCACAACATATTGATCTAATTTGGCAATGTCTGAGTCTTTGACATTGACCATTTCTTTGAGTTTCTCGACGTCGACTTCTTCAACGTCTTCAATACGTGAGGGCCATTGGCCAGTTTGGAGGCACATGACACAGCGCACAATTTCGACCAAACCTTGTAGCAACAGCAAGCCCCCTGCAATGGGAATGACAGTTTTGAAAGGGTAGACCGGAGGGCCATCGGCAGTGACATTGGAGTACTCACGGATGGCCCATGAGTCACCTGCATAGTGGAAACCGGCCCACGCCATGGCCACTACACCTGGAATGAAGAAGACCAAGTAAAGCAACAGGTCCAAGCCCGCCTGCAAACGTGGCGGAAAAAAACCATACAAAACGTCACCACGAACGTGGCCATTTTTCGACAAGGTATAAGCACCCGCCATCATAAACAG
>CALCBL010000534.1 GCA_937897495.1 uncultured Burkholderiales bacterium | reverse complement strand
CGCAATTTGCAAAACCCGAAGATGCCATCAAATATCGCAAAGCCAGCTTCACTGTGATGGGCGCGCACTTTGGTCGAGTTGGTGCCATGGCCGCAGGCCGAGTGCCCTACGACGCAAAGGCAGCAGCTGAGAATGCGGACATTGCTTTGGCCATGTCAAAGTTGCATTGGACCGCTTTCCCAGAGGGTTCAGACAAAGGTGAAACCCGGGCCAAGCCAGAGATTTGGAAAGACGCCGCCAAGTTCAAAGATGCGGCTGACAAAATGCAAGCCGAGCTGGTTAAAGTTTCTGCCGCAGCCAAGCAAGGCAATTTAGATGCGTTGAAAACTGCCTTTGGCCCCGCTGGCGCCACTTGCAAAAACTGCCACGATAATTTCCGCAAAGAATGATGCTTATTGATCAGCGCATGCCAACAGCAGCGCTGTCAACTCTTTCGGGGCACTGATCATCGGGTCGTGCCCCGTTTTCATTTCAATCACACTGGCGTTCTGCATCCAAAGGCCATCCCAAAATTGTGGGTCAATCACACGTCGACGCACGGCATCGATGGTGGCCAGTGGCGGCACAGTGCAATTGATGAAGGTGCGAGGAACACTTGCAACGCGAGCCGCATCAAAGTTCAGAACATGCTGGTAGGTTCCGCCGGGATGAGGCGTTTGCCGCCTTTGTACCCAATCGTAATCTGCGTCAGCTAGACCAAACACAGAAGGGTCGGGCGGTGGAAAACTGTTGTTGATGCTTTCGGCAGCGGCATCGATGCGTGCCTTTTGCGTGGCACTGGCATGCGTGCTGCTCCAACTCTCGCCTGGTTTGGGAACCACTGCGTCGAGGTAGACCAAATGCTTTAAACGATGTGCGCGTCTGTCTGCAACCGCTGTGCCCAGCATGCCGGCATAAGAGTGCACAACCAAAATGGCGTCTTGCATCTCTTGTGCATCTAGCGCTTGCAACACATCTTGCACATGGGTTTCTAAATCAATGCCTCGGTGCAGCAAGTGAGATCGCTCGCCTAGGCCCGTGAGCGTCAAGGCGTGTGCGCTGTGGCCTGCACGAATGAGACCTTCAGTGACATGTTGCCAGCACCAAGCACCATGCCAAGCGCCGTGAACCAATAAGTATTGCGCCATCAGATCACGCCTTTGCTTTGAAGCCGTTCAATCTGTGCATCGCTGTAGCCCAGCACTTCGTTCAGCAGTTGTGCGGTGTGTTGCCCCAATTGAGGCGGCGCATGGTCTTGCCGGACAGGTGTGAGGCTGAGCTTCAAAGGACTGGCCACCAAGCGCAAATCTTTTTGATGAGGGTGCTGCCAAGTGTCAATCATGTTGCGCGCTACCACTTGGGGATCTTCGAACACCTCTGACAGATTGTTGATGGCGCCGCAAGGAACCTTGGCCGATTCAAGGGCGGGCAGCCATTGCGCTTTGGTTCGCTTCATCATGATGTTCTCGAGCATTGGCACCAGCACGTGTCTGTTTTTCACGCGCTCAGTGTTCTTGCTAAATCGTGGATCACTGGCCAATTCGGGGTGACCGGCCACATCACAAAACTTGGCAAACTGCCCATCGTTGCCGACAGCCAAAATCAGATGATCGCGCGCCTCAGGCTCGGCATTCAATGCGGGCTTCACTTCAAACACTTGATAAGGAACGATGTTTTGGTGGGCATTGCCCGCGCGGCCGGGGGTTTTGCCACTGACCAAATAGTTGGCGCCTAAGTTGGCCAGCATGGCCACTTGCGTGTCCAACAAAGCCATGTCGACATACTGGCCCTCACCTGTTTTTTCGGCATGCCGCAAGGCGGCCAAAATGCCAACGGTGGCATACATGCCCGTGAACAAATCGGCCACAGCAACGCCTACTTTTTGCGGGCCACCGCCAAGATCATCGCGCTCGCCTGTGACACTCATCAAGCCACCAATGCCTTGGACAGCATAGTCATAACCAGCCCGGTCGCTGTACGGGCCGGTTTGTCCAAAGCCTGTGACGCTGCAATACACAAGCCGTGGGTTGATGGCCTTCAAACTGGGGTAGTCCAGGCCATAACGAGCCATGTCACCGACCTTGAAGTTTTCAATGAAGACATCGCAGTGCGTCACCAATTCACGGATCAAAGCTTGACCTTCAGGCTTGGAAATATCGCATGTAAGTGAGCGCTTATTTCTATTGGCTCCTAAGTAATAGGCTGCTTCAGGCGTGTCAGCGCCTGCGGCATCTTTGAGGAAGGGAGGGCCCCAGGTGCGCGTGTCATCGCCGGCGCCGGGTCGCTCGATTTTGATCACATCGGCCCCAAGATCGGCCAAAGTTTGGGTACACCAAGGGCCCGCGAGGACACGGGAAAGGTCAAGGATACGGATGCCGTCTAGTGAGTTCATGCCCTCATTGTCGCGAAAAATAAAGTTACATGCTCGCGTTGATAATCAGACCATGCGCAAAATTTTCTTGAAGAATGCAGCAGCGATTTTTTTCTCAGTTCTGGGACTCAGCGCATGCCAGCCCAGTTTGAATTGGCGAAATGTCCAAATGCCAGAAACCACGCTCAGCTTTGAGTTGCCCTGCAAACCTGACAAAACGACCAAGCCGGTCAGCATGGCCGGTCAAACCTTAGAGTTGTCGGTGGTGGGGTGCGAGGCTGGCGATGCCGTCTGGGCGGTTATGTCCGCCAAGCTAAGCGCAGATGCCGACCGCACAGAGCTTTTGAAAGGTTGGCGCCAAGCCACCCTGCAAAACATGCGCGCCAATCAAATTGAAGATGCAACGTGGATGCCTGCCCGAATGACCGCTTTGCCTGGCGCGCTTCGTTTGAAGGCAATCGGTACAACGGCCAAGGGTGAGCCCGTCCGTGCCCATGCGGTATGGTTTGCTCATTTAGAGGGCGATTCTGTTCGTGTGGTGCATGCGGTGGTTTACCAAAACCAAGGCCACAAGAAAGATCTAAAGCTAGATCAAAAGCACGACCCCAAGCAAAGCCAAAGCGCAGACCTGTTGATTGAAAGTATGAAGTTGCCATGAACCCAACGACCAGCCCCTTCTTGGCACGCCGACACATGTTGGGGGTCTTCTTGGCCTTTGCGGCTGCTTACTTTCTATCGGCTTTGATTCGCGCTATCACGGCTACCTTGTCACCCACTTTGACTCAGGAATTAGCACTTTCAGCGCAAGACCTGGGCTTGCTTGCGGGGGGCTACTTTCTCGGATTTGCAGCCACTCAACTTCCTTTGGGCAAATGGCTTGACAAGCATGGCCCTAAAAAAGTCTTGTTGGCATTCTTGGTCGTTGCCGTATTGGGTTGCATTGCTTTTGCATTGGCCCAAAGCTTCATGGGCCTTTGGCTGGCCCGTGTTTTGTGTGGTGTGGGGGTGAGCGCTTGTTTAATGGCACCCTTAACGGGCTACAGAAGATGGATGGCGCCAGGCGCACAGTTGCGGGCCAACTCTTGGATGCTGATGACGGGCTCTTTGGGCATGCTTTCTTCCACCTTACCCGTCCAATGGTTGATGCCGATCATGGGCTGGCGCGCCATTTTTGCAGGCTTGGCGGTTCTGGTAGCTTTGTCAATGGTCATGATGTATATTTTGGTCCACGTGTGGGAAAAGCCAGAAACAGACCCACAAGACCCGCAACTCAAAGCCATTGAAACTGAAGAGGGCTACGGCCCCATTTGGCGCAGCGCCTATTTTTGGCAAATGGCGCCCATTGGTTTTTTTTGCTACGGTGGTTTATTGGCCCTTCAGACGCTTTGGGCCGCGCCATGGATGACCGTGGTGGGAGGCTACTCGCCACTGGATGCCGCAACAGGTTTGTTTGCCATTAACCTCGCCATGCTGTTGACTTTCTGGGCCTGGGGTTTGATCACACCGCGTTTGGCAAAGCGTGGCATTTTGCCCAATCAAATCATTGCATGGGGTCAGCCTATTAGCTTCGTGGTGCTGGCTTGGATCATTGTGTCGGGGCCACAATTGGGCGACAACACAGCATTGGCTTTGAGTTTGTTTTGCATCAGCAGCACCTTTGTTTCTTTGGCCCAACCCGCCGTGGGCATGGCCTTTCCATCCCATTTGGCAGGCCGCGCGCTCTCTGCCTACAACCTCGTGATCTTCGGCGGTGTATTTGTGGTTCAGTGGGGCATCGGATTGGGCATTGACCTGTTCAAGTCGTTTGGATGGCCGCCGGTTTTGGCCTTTCAAGCTGCTTTTTCAGTCTTCGGCCTGTGCGCCGTGGCGTCCTATGTTTATTTTCAATTGGCAAACCGCGATAATTCAGCATGATTGGAATTCTCATCGTCGCACACGCCCCGCTGGCCTCGGCCTTGCGCGATTGCGCTTTGCATGTTTTTCCCGAATGTGCTGAGGGGGTTCAGGCCTTGGACATAGCGCCCAATGCCAGCCCTGAAGAAAGCCTGGTACTGGCTAAAGCGGCAATGGCCCAACTGAATGCCACAGAAGTACTGCTTTTAAGCGACGTGTTTGGCGCCACACCCTCCAATGTGGCGCAAAAACTCAACGATGGCATTGATACGCGATTGCTTGCAGGTGTGAACTTGCCCATGTTGCTTAGAAGCGTTTGTTATCGCCATGAAACTTTAGATGCGTTGGCCGCGCGTGCGCAAGCGGGCGGCTCTCAAGGCATCATGCCTATCGGCTGTACTGCTCCGCAAAATCAAACAGGACCTCGAAATGCTTCAAGCCACCACGACCATCAGCAATAAACTCGGTTTACACGCACGTGCCTCCGCCAAATTGACCAAGTTGGCGGGTAGTTTTCCCTGTGAAATTTGGATGACCAAAGGCGAACGCCGAGTCAATGCCAAAAGCATCATGGGTGTGATGATGTTGGCAGCCGGCATTGGCAGTGAAGTCACCATTGACACCGAGGGCGATCAAGCCCAAGAAGCATTGGACGCCGTGCTGGCATTGATTGCTGATAAATTTGGTGAGGGTGAATGACCTTCAGCATTCATGGCCTAGCGGTTGCCAGAGGCATCGCCATTGGACGCGCGGTGCTGGTGGCATCGAGCCGCGTCGATGTTGCCCACTACTTCATACAGCCTGATCAAGTTGACGCAGAAATTGGCCGTCTGCGAACAGCCCGCAATGCCGTTGTCCAAGAGTTAACCAAGCTACAAAATGAACTGACTTCCGATGCACCACCCGAGTTGGGGGCTTTGCTAGATGTTCACTTGATGTTGCTAGAAGACGAAACCTTGTCTTTGAGCGTGAAGCATTGGATAGAGACGCGGCTTTACAACGCCGAGTGGGCGCTCAGTAGTCAAATGGAAGTGATTGGCCGCCAGTTTGACGAAATGGAAGACGCCTATTTGCGCGAGCGCAAGTCAGACCTCGAGCAAGTCACAGAACGTGTGTTGCATTTTTTAAAAGGCGGCAACGCGCAGGTTGTGCGTACCAAGCCACATGCAAGGCCCCAACAAGAGCTGCAATTGGGCGACACCTTGGACGTGCCCTTGGTGCTGGTAGCCCATGATTTGTCGCCTGCCGACATGCTGCAATTCAAGCAAAGTGTCTTCACTGGTTTTGTGACAGACGTTGGCGGTAAAACTTCGCACACCGCCATTGTGGCCAGAAGCTTAGACATTCCTGCGGTGGTGGGTGCGCGCAGCGCCAGCCAATTGATTCGACAAGATGACTGGATCATCATTGATGGTGATGCGGGCGTGGTCATTGTCGACCCTTCCTCCATCATTCTGGCGGAGTATGGTTTCAAGCAGCGACAAGGTGATTTAGAGCGCGAGCGCCTGACACGACTTCGCCACACACCCTCGGTCACCTTGGATGGCCAAAAAATTGAATTGCTCGCGAACATCGAAATGCCTGAAGATGCCAGCGCCGCTTTGTTGGTGGGTGCTGTTGGGGTTGGACTTTTTCGCAGTGAATTTTTGTTCATGGGCCGGCAAGGTCATTTGCCAGATGAAGAAGAACAGTTTGAGCAATACCGACGTGCCGTCGAAGGCATGAAGGGCTTGCCCGTCACCATTCGCACAGTCGATGTGGGCGCAGACAAACCTTTAGATGAAGCACGGCACGATGCGGCCCATTTAAATCCCGCACTTGGCTTGCGGGCCATTCGCTGGAGCTTGGCCGACCCTGAAATGTTCTTAACCCAGCTGCGGGCTATTCTGAGAGCCGCTGCTTTGGGCAAAGTGAATTTGCTGGTGCCCATGCTGGCGCATGCCAGCGAAATTCATCAGACCGTGGCCTTGGTCAAGCAGGCGCAACACGATTTGGATGTGCGCGGCGTGGCCTATGGCCCTGTTCAACTGGGCGCCATGATTGAAATTCCGGCTGCAGCCTTGTCGCTTAAATTGTTCTTAAAGCACTTTGACTATTTGTCGATTGGCACCAACGACCTCATTCAGTACACGCTGGCCATTGACCGTGCTGATGAAAGTGTGGCTCATTTGTACGACCCCTTGCACCCTGCGGTGCTTCGACTGGTGGCAGACACCATTGCCGAGGGTGCGGCCCAGGGCAAGAGTGTGTCGGTGTGCGGCGAGATGGCGGGTGATGTCAGCATGACCCGTTTGTTGTTGGGCATGGGCCTCAAAAGTTTTTCCATGCACCCCTCACAAGTGCTGCAGGTTAAACAGCAAATTTTGCGATCCGACGCAGAAAAGCTCAAAGCCTTTGCGCAACAAGTGCTGGAGTCTGATGACCCAGCAAGCTTAATGAACAACTAGATCGATGACCCACTAAGTGTGGTTTGACTTGATTTCAAATTGAGGATCGTTGGCGGCTTCATTTGCATTCTGAGGTCGCCCCAACCAAGCGCCCCCCACAATTAAAACGCCGGCCCACGCCACCACACTGGTGAGTGCTTCTTGCCTGTCAATCAACAGCAACAAGGTCGAACAAAGCGGCGTTAAAAAACTCAGCAAGCCGATGTGTTGGGCATTGCCATTTTTCAATGCGGCGTCCCATAAATAAAAAGCCAGGCCCAAAGGGCCAAGGCCCATCCATGTCAGCAAGCCCGCATCGTT